>JAUXCH010000806.1 GCA_030618975.1 Planctomycetia bacterium | reverse complement strand
CGGAGATCGCCCTCGATGCCTCGGCGCCGATGCACGTGAGCACGTCGGTCCACGTCGTCCTGCCGTCGCCCGACGACCTGCTGGCGGGCCGCACGCGCCTCGATCCGGTGATCCTCGTGCTCCGCCCGGCCACCGGTGTTTCGGGACGGGTGGTCGGCGTGGACGGCGGAGCGGTGGAGGGTGCGGAGGTCGAGCTCTTCCTCCTGACGCCCGACGGCCCGGAGCGCGGGGCCGTTGCCGAGACGGCGTCCGACGAGGAGGGCGCCTTCACCCTGGCCACGGCACGGTCCGGGCGGCATCTCCTCGTCGCCACCTGGCTCGCCCTGGACGGGGCGACCGGCGAGACGACGGCCCGCCCCCTGCCAGCCTCCGTCGTCGTGGACCTCGAAGTCGGACGGGCACTGGGAGGGCTGGTGCTCCGGCTCCGGCGGTCCTTCACGATCCGCGGCCGGGTCCTTGTCGACGGCGCGACCGCGTCCGGAGCGACCATCGGTTGGCGCTTGGCAGGAGACGCGCGTGCGCTGCGCGACAGCACGGAGAACCGCTACGGCATGGACACGTGGCACTACTTCTTGGGCGGAGACGTGCACTGGGCGCGGATCCCGGTGCGCACGGACTCCCGGGGACACTTCGAGATCCTCGGCGCCTCGGCCGTCCCCTACCGCGTCGGCGTCGAGGACGTCAGGGGCGCACACCTGCACCGCATGTCGAAGGAGGCGGCAGAAGTCGAGGTGACCCCGCCGACGGACGACCTCGTGTTCGACCTGCACCTGGCCAGGTTCGTGCTGCAGGTCCGGCTGGACGGACGGCCCGTCGCACTCGAGGAGAAAGTCGACCTCAGCGACATGGGGATGCACCCGGAGCTCGGCGACGACGTCTGCTGGGGCACGTGGTTCGGCGAGACGGACGGGAACGGACGGCTCGAGGTCGCGCTCACGCCCGGACATCGGTACGGCGTGATCATCGAGGAACCGGGCTACGAGCAGTGGTGGCACCACGTCGAGGAGGCCCCCGCGGCCGGCGAGACGCTGACCCTCACGGTCGATCTGGTCCGCAAGCGCCCGAGGCCGCGCCTCGTGGTCGTGCTCGAGAGCCCGGGTGCCGAGTCGCCGGAGAAGGCGAGCTTCGGCTTCTACGAGCCGGACGTGGACCCGATGTCGAGGACGCCCTGGCCCCTGCTGTCGGCGAAGCCCGATCACGGACGCTACGTATTGGAGGATCTCGTTCCCGGCCCGCACCGGTTGCACGTCCGGCCCGGCCGCGACTGGTTCGACGCGCCGGGCGAATGGCTCGAGGCCGTGGTCGACGTGGAGATCCCGGCTGCGGGCGAGGTCGAGATCACGGTCCCCGTGAAACGCGGTGGGCGGCTCCTGATCGAGACCACGGACGTGGACGGTCGCTACCTCGAGTGTCCCTGCACCGTCCGGGATGCGAGCGGCCAGGCGCTTCGGACGCACTTCTTCGTGCGCCTGGACGGGGGCGGCGGGATCTACGCCCGTGAGCTGCCCGGCTCGGGCCCCGCCTGGGTGGTCCGCACGCTCCCCGCCGGAGCGTACGAGATCACCCTGGAGCCGGAGGGATACGTGCGCGAGGTCCGGACCGTGGAGATCCGCGAGGGCACCCCGACCACCCTGCGCGTCACGCTCCACAAGCCCTGAACCCGGTGCCGTGGATCCGAGCTGAAGTTGGGAACCCGAATGCCGAACATTGGTACCGGGTGTAAATCCGACAATCGGAGGTTGCTCTTGACGACTCGACGGCTCCTCTTCGTCTGTGTGGAGAACTCCTGCCGGAGCCAGATGGCCGAGGCCTTCGCCCGGATGGACGGAGGCGGGGACGTCGAGGCCTTCAGCGCCGGCTCCCAGGCCTCGGGCGTGGTGCACCCCGGCGCCATCCGGGCGATGGAGGAGCTCGGCTACGACCTCGCGACCCACCGCTCCAAGACGCCCGCCGACGTACCCGCGGGGCCCTTCGTCGTCCTGGTCTCCATGGGCTGCGGCGACGCCTGCCCTTCGGTTCCCGCCGCCCGCCACGAGGAGTGGGACGTACCGGACCCCAAAGGGCTGGACGAGGCCGGGTTCCGAGCCGTGCGGGACGAGATCCGCGCCCGGGTCCGCGCCCTGCTCGCCTCGATCGCAGGTCCCGGCACCCGGACGTGAGGGATCGCTCGAGGCCGGGTACCTGCGGTCGCGCCCTCGTAGCGTCCGCGTTCAGGCTTCGGGAAGGGACGGCGGGCTGAGATCCGGCCGATCCGCGAACTCGGGCTGCGGGATCTTCGTGCGGCTGAGGATCTTCTGGATCTCCGTCAAGGCCCGCTCCAGCTGCGGATCGCGCCCCGCGGCGTGATCCTGGGGCTTGATCTCGACCTCGATGTCGGGATCGACCCCGTAGTTCTCGACGCCGAACCCGCCGTCGAAGTACCATGCGCTGAATTCCGGTTGGGTCGTCACGGTCCCGTCGACGAGGGCGTGGCGGGGCCAGATGCCGACGACGCCGCCCCACGTCCGAACCCCGATCAGGGGGCCGAGGCCGTAGGCCTTGAAGCCGTGGCTGAACATGGCTCCGTCGGTCCCGGCGTACTCGGTGG
>JAUXCH010000121.1 GCA_030618975.1 Planctomycetia bacterium | reverse complement strand
GTCTACCAGGTGATCGCCACGATCGGCGACGAGCACTATGCCGCGGTGGCGAACGTCGGGCTCCGCCCCACCTTCGGCGCCGATGCCGCGCCGCCCGTGCCCCTCCTCGAGGTCCACGTCCCGGGCATCGACTTCGACCTCTACGGACAGCGCATCGAGGTCGAGATCGTCCGCAAGCTCCGCGAGGAACGCAGGTTTCCCAGCCGCGAGGCGCTCATCCGCCAGATCCGGACCGACGTCTCCTCCCTGGGCCTCGGCAGTTAGAGCGAGCAGACAGGGCGCCCGAAAAACGGCTCCCAACCGCTGTAAATTGTGGTATCCCGTTGCTCCGCGAAGACGTGGTCAGGTAGCTCAGCTGGTAGAGCACAGCACTGAAAATGCTGGGGTCGGCAGTTCAACTCTGCCCCTGACCACCACCTCTCTCCTGCGCGCAAGGAAGCCCATGGGGAATGGCTTCCTCACCGCCTCGGTGACGGCTCACGCGATGACCGACACCGACCTCGTCGCCCAGGAGCGGATCGAGGTCTTCTCGACGCTTTTCTGACCGCTACGCCCGATCGCGTGCGGATCCGTCGCCCAAGGTCGCAGGAGGAACGGTGCGAGTTCCCGTGCCTGCGCGCCCGGCAGGCCGAGACGCACTGAACGGGTAGGTCGTGCGGCGAGCCGTCTTCCCCTACGATGGCGGGCACGTGAGTCGCGCGCCGGGGAGGGCCGCCATGGGGATCGACGTCGGACGTCGGAGCATCGTGGAGTGGGCGGAGAACGCCCCTGAGGAGGGGGGCCAGGAGTTCGTGCCCGCCCGGGATCGCTTCGTGTTGGAGGCGCCGATCGGCGAGGGGGGCATGGGCGAGGTGTTCCTCGTGGCCGACAAGGACCTCCGCCGCCAAGTGGCGATGAAGGTGCTTCGCGAGGAAGCGGCGAAGTCGCGTGCGCACCGCCTTCACTTCGTGGCCGAGGCCCAGACCACGAGCCAGCTCGACCACCCCGGGATCCCGCCGGTCCACGACATCGGGATCAACGAGGGCGGCCGGCCCTACTTCACGATGAAGCTCGTGCGGGGGCGGACCATCGGCGAGGTCATCCACGATCTCCTGCTCCGGCGCCGCGACGTCCAGAAGGAGTACACCCTCCACCGCCTGGTCACGATCCTCGAGCGCGTGGCCGAGACGCTGCACTTCGCGCACGAGCGCGGGGTGATCCACCGGGACCTGAAGCCCGAGAACGTGATGCTCGGCGACTACGGCGAGGTCCACGTGATCGACTGGGGCCTGGCGCGCGTGGAGGGCGAGAGCGACGAGCTGCTCGACCTGGCCGAGGAGGCGGAGGTCGACCGGGTCGAGACGGCGCGGACGGAGGCGGGACTCCACACCCAGCACGGGACCATCAAGGGCACCGTGCCCTACATGAGCCCGGAGCAGCTTCGGGGCGAGGCGCACCTCGACCGCCGTTCGGATCTCTATGCGCTGGGCTGCCTGCTCTACGAGGTGCTGGCCTTGCAGCCCGCGTTCCAGCCTGGCGACCCGGATCTGCTTCGGAAGAAGCTTTCGGGCGAGGTCGTGGACGTGCAGGAACGAACGCCGCGCCGGCGGGTGCCCGACGTGCTGGCCGAGGTCTGCCGAAAGGCGATGCAGGCCGAGCGGGCGGCGCGCTTCGAGAACGCGAGCGAGATCGCCACGGCGCTTCGCGACTGGCTCGACGGGACGAGCGAACGGGTGAGGCGTCACCACGAAGCGGAGCGGCTGGCGAAGGAAGGCGAGGCGGCGGTGATCGCTTACGGCAGGGCGAAGGAGTCGCTCGAGGCGGCGCGGGGCGCGGCGGAGAAGGAGGCGGCGGAGGTGAAGCCCTGGCAGCCGCTGGCGGAGAAACGCACCCTCCTCGACGCGCGCCGAGCCCTGAAGGACGCCGAGCGGACGGTGGCGCTGGCGTTCGCCGAGACGCTCCGGCCGTTGGAGGCCGCCCTGCTGCAGGAGGAGCGAAATGAGCGGGCGCGGGCGGCGCTCTCGGACCTTTGGCGGACCAGGCTGGAGGAGGCGGAGGCCGAGGGCAGCGACGCCAACCGGGCCTACGCCCTCACCATGCTCGAGCGCCACGACGACGGGAGGCTGGCGCGGGTGATCGAAGGCACGGGAACGCTCGTGCTCCGCTCGGAGCCCGCGGGCGCGAGGGTCACGCTCTCTCGCTTCGTGGACGAGGACGGCGTGCTCCGGGCCGAAGGCGAACGGGACCTCGGTCCGGCGCCGATCGAGACGGACCTCCCGATGGGGTCGTACCTCTGCGTGCTCTCGAAGGAGGGTTTCCCGGAGGTCCGCTACCCCGTCTCGATCGCCAGGAACGCCCGCTGGGAAGGGGCGGTACGGATGCGGTCGGAGGAGGAACTCGGGGACGGCTTCGTCTACGTACCCGGAGGCCCGTTCCTCTACGGGGAGGGCCGTGCGCGGAAGACCGTGGAGCTACAGGACTTCGTGATCCAGCGCTACCCGGTGACGATGCAGGAGTACGGGGCGTTCCTCGACGCCCTGCCCGACGGGAAGGTCGAGGAACGCGTGCCGGGGACGGTGGGTGATGGCGCGTTCTTCGTGAGGGGCGAGGACGGGCGGTGGGGCCCCAAACCAGACCTGATCGACGAGGAACCGCAGGCGTCCCGCTACCGGAGAGACTACGGAGAGGACTGGCTCTGGCGGCTTCCGGTGTTCGGGGTCTCGTGGCACGACGCGGTGGCCTACTGCACCTGGAAGACGGAGACGACGGGCGAGGCGTGGCGCCTTCCCACGGAGGAGGAGCGGGAGAAGGCGACCCGCGGGGTGGACGGACGGCTCTTCCCGTGGGGGAATCTCGAGGACGCGAGCCTTGGGAAGTGTCAGTCCTCGCGGGAGGAGAAGCCCCAACCCGAGCCGGTGGGGACGTTCCCGACGGCCGCGTCGGTCTACGGCATGGGGGACGCCGCTGGCAACGTCTGGGACTGGACCGACTCCTGGTTCGACGAGATTCAAGGCCTTCGCGTGCTGCGCGGGGGTGCCTGGTACGATGCTCCGACGGTCATGCGCTCGGCGATCCGTGACAGGCTCGATCCGGTGGGCCGCTTTGCGAGTGTCGGGTTCCGCTGCGCCAGGGGTCTCCGCGCCCTCTGATTCCTCTGCGGAGACCGTCCCCCGTCTGCCGTAGGTTGGGACTGCCGAAAGGCCGGGATGCGGGCCCAAGAAACGTATGCTGCCTTCGCGTGCTGCGCGGGGGTGCCTGGAACAATGAACCGACGAACATGCGCTCGGCGATCCGTAACAGGAACGAACCGATGAACCGCAATACGAATGTCGGGTTCCGCTGCGCCAGTGATCTCCTGCAATGCTCGACGGCCGGAGAGGCCGACTCGAGAGTCAGAATGGCCCGATGTGCGTCGTTCGAGTGGACGGCGTGCCTGTGCTTCGGAGACCCCAAGCCCGTGCTTCCGGGTTGCACCGCCGCGGTGCAGCCGCAGAACGAAACGCCGGGGCGGGGCAAGTAGGCCTGAGCAGGGCCGAACGTCCCTCCCCGGTACCTTTCGCTTTCAGTGGGGCTTGGCAGTGGCCTTCTGCCAGCCGCCGAGGAGCCGCCCGATCTCGGCCAGCCGTTCGGCCGAGAAGGCGTACTGCCGTTTCGACAGGTGTCCCAGGTCGGTCGCGAGGCGGACCAGGAACCGCGTCTGGTCCAGATGGGCCTGGGCCTCCCCCAGGGCCGCGAGGCGCGCGGGTCCGCGCAACCGGTTGGCCCGGATTGCGGCGCCCTGGAAGTCGAGGAGCGCGGCCTCCAAGCGGTTTGTCAGGGTGTGGCGTCTCACCTTGGGGAACTTCGCCGTCTGGGGGAGGAGCCAGAGGAGGAAGTCGTAGGTGCGGACGAAGAACGGGGATGTCTTGCGTTCCATCGGGCGTGAAGCTCCTCGAGGATCTGGGCGCGGAGTCGAAAGGTGTTTGCGTGCTTGGCGTGGGCAAGCCAGGACCGCACGGAGGTCCGCGCCGCGTCGGGTGTCGTCTCTCCGGCGGCCACCTCGTCGACGAGGCGCTTCGCGCGGCGACGGAAGCGGCGGACCGACGCGCCCAGCAACCGACGCCGGCCGTCGGGGAAGAGACGGAAGCCCAGGAAGGGGACGCCATCGGCGCACGGTGCGATCTGGGTCTTTCGTTCATGGAGCAGCAGTCGCTGCGTGGCGAGGCGCGCCTCCAAGCGGCGTCGCGCGGCGAGAAGCGCCGCGCGATCGTCGTGGAAGAGGCGGAAGTCGTCCGCGTAGCGCACGTACCCGCGGATCCGAAGGTCTTCCTTCACGAAGTGATCGACGGGATCGAGGAAGACGTTGGCGAGGAACTGGCTCGTGAGGTTTCCGATGGGGAGTCCCTTCGGCCGAAGCAGCGCGAGGAGGTCGTCGCCGGGAAACAGCACCGCCGGCGCCTCGGCCTTCAGCACGTCCTTGCCGCTGTCGAGGATGGTGGCGAGAAGGTCGAGCGTCTTGCCACAGCGCACGACGCGTTGCACGGCGTCGAGCAGGACCCCGTGGTCCACCGAAGGGAAGAAGCGCCGGACGTCGGCCCGCAGGCACCAGCGAAACCGACGGGCGAATCCGTGGGCCCGTTCGACCGCCGCGTGCGTACCCTTCCCCCTGCGGCAGGCATACGAGTCGAACACGAAGCGCCGTTCGAAGAGGGGCTCGAGGACGCCGACGACGGCGTGGTGGACCACGCGATCGCGAAAGGGCGCGGCCGAGACCAGGCGTCGCTTGGGTTCGGTCACCACGAACGACCGGTAGCCGCCGGGCCGGTAGGTGCTACCGCGAAGAGCCATCTGCAACCCGACGATTCCGCGCTCGAGATCGTAGTGAAACGCCGCCGCACCGGGGGCCGTCCGACCTGCCTTCCGCGCCAGGCGCCACGCGCGCAGGAGGTTGTCGAACGAAGCGATCTCATCGAAGAGGTCCGGCGTGGTGCGGGGCATCAGGAATGAGTACCTCGGACCATGGACAGCCCACGCGAGGGACTCGACCGGAGCGTGGCACCGTCTTGTGTGGGGCGCTGGCGTGGTGGTCTCCTGGGTGCCGAGGTCCTTCCCGCAACAGGTAGCAACTCAAGCCCAGCACCGAAAACACTGGGGTCGGCAGTTCAACTCTGCCCCTGACCACCACCTCTCTCCCGCGCTTGGAGGTCCATTCGCGGTGCCTTCTGTGCCGCATCGCAGACGGTTGTCGCGCCCGGCCACGCCAACCCTGACGTCGAGAGCGCTCTCCCTGGTGGCCGGGTACTCCCCTCCGAAGGGCACTGACCCCAGCACCGCACACGCTTGGACCGACAGCCCACCGGTGGTGGTCCCCCCAGGAGGCGCTACTCGTACAGGCACGCATCCAAGATGCTCAGCACCTCGTTGAGCACCTCCCTCGGCGCCTTCTCGACGAACTTCGCCTTGCGGGTTCGGAAGTCGACGGACTTGATCTGCTCGACCATGATGTGGCCGGTCAGAGAAGACTCGGACGGTACGGGCGTGTGGAAGGGGATGTTCCGGCGCGTGTTCGTGACGGGGCACACCATGGCGAGGCCCGTGTGCTTGTTGAAGAGGGTGTTGTTGACCACCAGCGCCGGTCGCCGGCCCATCTGCTCGCGGCCGGATCAGGGGTCGAGGAACAGGACGACGAGGTCCCCCTTGCAGGGCACGTAGCGGGGCACCTACCAGGTTTCCTTGCCCGCCGGTGCGCCCCAGCCCTCCTCCTTGGCCGTGTAGCGCCGGGGCATCTGCGCGACCAGCTGCTCCAGGTCGTACTTGCCGCGCACGCGAACGGCCGGTTCGATGACGATCCGGCCGGGCCGCACGATGACCTCGACTTCCTCACCCACCCGGATCTGCGCGTCCTCGAGTGCCGCCTTGGTGAGCCGGATGCCTTGGCTGTTGCCCCACTTCTGCACCTTCGTAACCACGATCGACCTCCTTGCGATGCACCGATGTATAGCCCAGGTAGATCCCTCACGGGCCGCTTCGCAAGAGGCCCGTGGGCAGCCACCTCGTCCGCGAGCGCGTCCGTCGCGTACTCGTCACCCCTTGCCGAATGAAGAATGAAGGCGGAGAGGAGGGAAACGGAGGAGGGGGGCGAACGTCCGTCCCCCCCAGACAAGTCCCCGATTCTGGGGTTTCAGCGTTCGCCGCCGAGGGCTCCCGGAGGCTCGAAGCGTGCGGGTCGTTCGTGCCATGATCTGTTCCGGGTGGGCTCCACCACCACGGGGGAGGTCTCCCGTCAGTCCTCGAGCAGCCACTTCCACGCGGGTACGACGCGCACCCGCTCATCGCTCACGTCCTCGTCGAGCCACGTGACGATCGTGGCCGTACGAATGCGGAGCTCCCGCATGGCCTCCTGCAGGGCGGAGCGCTCTCGGTCCCTCGTCGCCCGTTTCGAGAGATCCCAGCAGACCTGGATCAGACGGCGTCCGCCCCGTCCCTCGGTTCTCACGACGAAGTCCACCTCCTTGCCGCTCTTGGTCCGGTAGTACTCGGGCCGCAGTCCCTTCCTGCGCAGGTGCATGAAGATCACGTTCTCGAGTCGAGCGCCTCGATCCTCGGTCATCTGCAGCGACATGGCCTCGATCAGCCCGGGATCGACGACGTACACCTTCCGGGGATTGACTCGGCGTACGTTCTCGGAGCGTGTGTGGAACGGAGCCTCATGGAGGAGGTAGGAGTCGAAGAGGTGGTCGAGGAATCGATACAGGTCGTTCTTGGTGGAGGCGACGCCCTGGCTTCGGAGGGAGTTGTGGAACTTGTTGATGCTGAGCCGGTTCGCCGGAGCCGACATTGCCTGGCGGATGAGAGCCCGGAGCGCGGTCACGTTGGAGATCGCATGACGCTCGACGACGTCTCGAAGAATCACGACATCGATGGTGTTCCTGAGGATCTGGCGTCGCAGATCTGCGTCGATCGACTGCACCTCCGGGAACCCGCCCGTCGTGAGGTACCTCCCGGTCATCTGCTCGAACCGGGCTCGGGCTTTCGGTCCAACGGTGCGGGGGGCGGGATCCACGCCGTGGAAGTGCAGGAACTCGCGGAAGCTGAGGGGGAACACCTCCGTCGTCAGCGATCGACCTCTCAGGGACGTGGCGATCTCCGTTCCCAGGAGACGGGAGGAAGAACCGGTCACGACGACGTCGAGGTTCTCGCCGTCGAGGACTCTTTGGACGAACCGGTCCCACCCCTCGATCCTCTGAACTTCGTCGAGGAAGAGATGCGCGCCCCGATCCCTGAACGCGGGGAACTTGCGGTAGTACGCATCGAGCAGCGTCTGGAAGTCGTGGGGGCCGAACGGAAGAAGGCGTTCGTCCTCGAAGTTGACGTAGAGGATCCTCTCCTTCTCGATCCCGGCCGCGAGCAGTTCGTGCATCCGTTGGTAGCAGAACCACGTCTTGCCCGAACGGCGCATGCCTACGACGACGGCGGCCTTTCCGGGCATTCGGCGGAGTGGGGTCTCGCGGGTCAGTAGATCGGGGAGCGCGCGCTCGTGGAAGGCGTCGATGAGGCGCTCGAGGGTGAGTCTCATGGGACAAGTATCTCTCTTGGAGAGATAGAAAACAATGGATACGGCTCTAATAGAGAGATAAAGGCACCACCCGTCGTGGCTGGCCTCCCGATGGCGGACCGGCTTCGCCAACCGCCTGGTCGGAGGTTGCGGGTCGCACGGTCCGGTTGCCCCGAGCGAGTCTCAAGTAACTCAGCAGGCGGGATGTACCTTCTCCATTCCGTTTGCCGGGTGGCGCCAAAGCGACAAGTTGACTCGACAGAATCCATGGCGTCAAGTAAACTCGACGAAATGGATGCATCCGAGTTGCTTGCGATCGCTCGTGAATGGAGCCCCTGGGACGAGCCGCCGCCGTCGACCATCCCGCGCAGCGTCCGCCTGCCGGTCGAGCTTCGGCCGGATCTCGCCCTCGTCGTCCAGGGGGTGCGCCGGTGTGGCAAGTCGACGCTCCTGGGGCAACTCATCGCTCGCTACGGCCTCGATCGGCAGCGCTGTCTCTTCGTCAACTTCGAGGATCCACGACTCGCTTCCGACCTCGACCACTCCATCCTGCAGGCCTACGTCGAGGCGTTCGAAGCGGACCGTGGCCACGGAGGGGCCACCTACTTTCTCGACGAGATCCAACACGTCGACGGTTGGCAGCGCTGGCTGCGCGCCCAACTCGATCGAGCCCGCAACCGACGTTTCGTCGTCACTGGCTCGAACGCCCACCTGTTGTCCGGCGAGCTGGCCTCGAGCCTCACCGGGCGGCACCTCACGGTCGAGTTGTTCCCCTTCGATCTCGACGAGTACCGGCTCGCGAAGACGGGGGCCAAGCTGATCGACTTCCTGAGAGACGGCGGCTTTCCTGCCCCGCTGACCTCCGCCGACGGCGACCGGATCCGCCGCGCCTACTTCAACGACATCGTCGAACGTGACGTGCGTGAGCGCGTCGCCGCGCGATCGAGCAGACCCCTGCGCCAACTTGCGCAGATGCTGTTCGAATCCGCGGGATCCGAGCTGAGCGTTCGTCGCGCGGCGGCGGCACTCGGCATGGCACCCGACACCGCGTCGCTCTATCTCGATGCGATCGAGAACGCCTACCTTGCCTTCGCCTGTCCCTACTTTGCCTGGTCGGAGCGCAAGCGATCCGTCCGCAACAAGAAGTACTACCCGATCGACACGGGGCTGCGTCGGATCGCCGTGACACGCGCGGGTGACGACCGGGGCAAGATGCTGGAGTGCGCGACGTTCATCCTGCTGAGGAAACGCTATCGCGACGTGTACTACTGGCGCGATCGGGGCGAAGTGGACTTCGTGGTCACGAAGAACGGGGATCCCGTTCCGATCCAAGTCAGTTGGGACGGGCCCACCGAACGCCATCACAAGGCGCTGGCCGCGTTCTACGAGGCGCATCCGCGCTCTGCCGAAGCGGTCTTCGTGACGGCAGAGGAGTTCGGACGAGGCGTGCCCGAGCTCACGCCAGACGCGTAGGAGGCCGACGGCCTTCGGTCGCTCGACGTCGGTCGAGGAACGTCAGAGCGTTTCCAACTCGTGCTCGATCACGCGCGCCGCCGGGTGCACGAGGAGGGCGTCGAGCAGCTTGGACGCGACCTCGCGGGCGTGGTGCTCGCTACCGCTGACCGCGGCGAAGCCGAGCACGGCGATGCGGTGGATGTCCTGTTCGTCCGTCTCGGCGGCGGCGACGTGGAAGCGGTGCCGGGCGCGGTCGAGGATGGACTTCACCACCTGGCGCTTCTCCTTGAGCGAGGACGCATCGGGGATGTGGAGGCGGACCTGGAGCAGCGCGACGTGCATGGAGCGACTGTACCGCCCCGGGGACGCGTCCGCGCGCGCGGGGGGGCGGGCCGTCGGAGGGAGCCGGTCCGGAGGGCTGCGTGCCCGTCTCCCGTGCCGCGAGCGTCGCTCAATCCCCGAGAACCTGGGCCTGGAGCCAGTCGAGCCAGGCCGCCGAGCCGCCCTCGGGGGCCACGACCAGGAGCTCGGGCACCTCGTAGGGATGCAGGGCCTGGAGCCGGGCTGCCAGCGCCGGCAGCCGGGCCGCGGAGGTCTTGACGAGCAGCTGGGTCTCCGGGTCGTCGAGGACCTCGCCCTTCCACCGGTAGATGCTGCGGACGCCCGGAAAGGGGCCCACGCAGGCCGCGAGACGCTCCCCGACCAGCGTGCGGGCGAGGCCCTGGGCGACGTCGGGGGGGGCCGTCGTGAGGAGGAGCCGCGCGTCTCCGGCGGGCGAGGGGAACGGGGCGTCGGAAGGGGGGGAGGGGGCGTCGTCGGT
>JAUXCH010000168.1 GCA_030618975.1 Planctomycetia bacterium | reverse complement strand
CTATACCGCCGTTGAGCATGGTTGCCTGACTGGCTTCTACGACCCGTTCGGACTGATCCTGGCGTACCTGGAGCAAGTTGCCTACAAGCCCGCCAAGCCAGAGGTCGCCCTGCCGGAGATCAAGAGGCTCGGTTCCCTGGGCCAACTCGATGAAACCAGCATTGCGCAGACGCTCACCCGCGCCGGCGCGAGGCCGCAGACACCCCCCCAGGGGCAAGCGCATGCCTCCGCCGCCGCGCCGTAGTCGTGGAGGCGAGAGAGGCCATCTGGAAAATCTGGAAACCGCTCAGGGCTTCGCCTTGGATCCGTACGTCACCGCCACCCGGTCGGCACCGCCCCGACCGACCTAGCGCCGGCGCTGGCAACCGGCTACCGCTTGGATACCAAGTCAGGGCTTGCCGCGGCTTGAGTGAGGGCCCGCTCTCCGTGCAGACAGCTGGGTGAGCGTCAATCGCCCCTCAGCCGCGAGGAATGGCGCTATGATCCGGCCCGACGCCACCGTGTCCCCGTAGCTCAGCTGGATAGAGCGCCGGTTTCCTAAACCGGAGGCCGCAGGTTCAAGTCCTGCCGGGGATACCACCCCTCTTCCGCACGGAATGGGTTTCTCGGGGCTCATGAATCAGCCTCGGGGGCGGATCCGCCTGTTTGGGCCATGTACCCAACGCGGCAACCAGCGGCAACAGCGGCGATGTGCGGGCACCCGTTCAGGCAGGTTTCTGGCCAGGGTTTCTGGCCAGGGTCGGACGCGACGCTCGCCACGCCCTAGGGTCCGTGCCGCCTCGCACGACGATAGGCTTCCTCGGATGGCGTCATGTCGATGATCACATCGTCGCCCGCCTCGGCCACGACCGTACCGGCCACGCAACCTCGCTCTTCTTCGATGTTGAACGCGGAGACCTCCCAGCGCCCGGCGGGGAGCAACGGAAAGGCGAATCGCCCCTTGCCGAAGAAAAAGAGGGAAGGGCTGATGCGCACCTCGACGGGACCGCACCGGGCCACGATTCCGTTGGGGGAAGTTCCGGATCCAGATCGATGCACGGTCCGGTCTACTCCCTCGACAGTGCCGGTGATTCGTTGGCCCGGCTCCAGTTTCACGGTTCGTTCGCCCGCCTCCAGACGAGGGCCGGAGCCGAGGTAGGTTCCCTTCAGGGCAGCCGAATAGGGGATGTAGAGCGTCCACGAGAGCCCCGTCCTGATGCGTCGGAACCTCAAGGCACCGCCCTCGATCGTCGGCGTCCACCGCAGCGTTCTCTCTCCGTCCTCCACGTACAGGTGGGCCCCGCTCGGCGGGTACCCCCCGACGTAGATGACGCCCTGCTGTAGCCCGTCGCCGGGCACGAAGCCTCCCTTCTCTGCACGAACGACGAGTTGCTCCCCCAGGTCCACCACCAAGACGAGGTCGTGCGTGCCGACACGGACCTCTCTCGTGATCGGTTCCCCGGCGGAGGGGTCGCCGTAGATGTAGGCGTACAGCGTGGCGCTTTCGCCAGACAGCCCGTCCAGCCCGAAGCGGCCGTCTTCACCCGTGACGCCGACGTAGTGACGCTCGCCTTGCTCGTCGAGGCAGTGAACGAGGATCCACGAGACGGGCCTCCCCTCCGTGCTTCTGACCACCCCCCGAATGGAGCCTGGATTGGGCTCCACCGCCGGGGCTTCGGACGGTGGGTCATCACCGCCGAAGACCGTCACAGCGCCAAGCACGAAGAAGCAGATGGCGAAGACGAGACGCAGCATGCCAGAGGGAACGGCCAGCGCGCAACAGGGTTCGATCCATGCCGCGAGACCACGAGCCTGCGCCCACGACTCTCACCTTGCCCGGCCTGCCCGAGCGGTGAGTCCCCGTCCCCCCCACCACAGACAATCTCCTCTCCGCCAAGGTCCGGGCGTCGCGCCAGACACAGACCGTTCTTCGGAAGCCGGTGTACCCGCGAAATCGGGTGCTACGCTGGCCTCTCAAGGGCCGGGAGACCACCATGCGCATCGCTCTCTCCGTAGTTCTCCTAATAGCGGCTTCGGCGCTTCTTGCCCGTGCCGAGCAGGCTCCGATGACCCCCGAGGGACGGCAAGCGCGTGCGACGCACATCCTCACGGGGAAGGTCGGCTTGATCTACGAGCGGCATCGCCAGCACGGGAACTGGAAGTACGTGCAGTACGTCGCCGAGGTGACCGTGGAAGCCGTGGAGAAGGGCGAAGGACCGAATCGCGGGGACCTCGTCTACGTGCGCTACTGGACGAGAGCCTGGACGGACCCCAGCCGTCTGCCCCCCAGCGGCGGCGGGCAGTATCACAACGTGCCCAGGGAAGGCGAGCGACTGCGCTTCTACATCGCCGTGGGCAAGGGCGAAGGCGTGCGCGGTACGACCGACAAGGGCTACGAGGTGGCCAACCCCAACGGCATCGAACGGCTGCCTTCCTCACGGTAGCGCTGCACGCTACACACTCCCGCGTCCGCGACCAGATGTCGCGGTGGACGATCTCCCCGATCTGGCCCTGCTCGGAAACACGGGGACGCTCTATGCAGAGGCACCGCGCAACGCGCTGGAGCGCCCCACCGTGTCCTCGGCGACCACCTCGTGCGGGCGTTGAACTCGCTCTCGGCGCAGAAGACACAGTTCGACGTTGCCCTAATCCACTTGCCGAAGGAGCACGAGGCTGCGTTCACGGGAGGCGGCCGAGAGAACTTCGACCTCAACGACTTCGTGAAGGCCAGGGCCTCAGCGCCCCCTATTCCTCTCGCACCAGCAGGAAGGGGCCACCCTTCGCAAGCCCGCCGTAGCCCCCCGGCGGAACCTGCACGCCAGAGTCCAGCACCTCCCATACGAGAACGCGGCGCTCGGTGGGCGAGGGCTCCTCTCCCAGATCGAACTCCGCCGCAAACAGTAGGTTCAATCGACCGTCAATGAGCGTCCACGTGCCATCCCACATCGTGAAGGAGTACGGCGTGATGCGGCCGTACATCTCCTCCAGCCAGAATTCGCCATGGTCATGGAGCACGAGTGTGAGACGTAAGCCGAACGTCAGCATGACGTAGGTTCCGACCATCTCGGTCGGTCGGCTCCCTCTGACAGCACTGACCTGGCTAACGGGATCCTGTGCTGTCGGGGCTGCGCGAGAAGCGCATGGAGACCCCGTAACGCAACCTCCGTGCAGGCACAGCGCGAGCAGCAGGAGCGCCCCGAAGAGGTCATGCAACAACGGTCTGGTGCCTCGGTCGCGGTTCATGGGAGAGCCGCCTCGGACTCGCCTGCCCTCCAATGGAAGCCCACGCCGCAAGATGCGGCGAACTCCGCCACATGCCGTTCTGGGACCTTAGCCGATACGGTGATTGGGTCATCCGGCACGTCATACCACTCCAGGACGGCAGCCGTATCCGAGTGAACGGCGAGATGGATTGCCAACTCAGGCGATGCGTGCCGCGAAGCCATCGCAGTCAGCAGCGACAGGTTCTCCTCCGTCATCAGGAAAGAGGGGGCCGCGTCGAACTCACCTGGAAGGGGGTGCTCCTCGACCGGGAGGGCACGGCTACTGACAAATTCGCGCCCTTCTGCACTCCAAGAGGACTCGGCCAAGACTAACGAGCCACCCTCCGGGCAGAGGCACCGAACGTGGGAGAAGAACACCTCCAGGTCGCGCACGGGCTCTACCTCCCAATGCGGACCATCGAACAGGTACGGCGGCGACGGACGTCTGGGGGATCGACGGAAGAGGCTCACGGTGTCCATAGGGTCGCGGACGGTGCCGTGGATGGCAAGGCGTCCACCCCACCACAGACAATCTCCTCCCCGTCATGCCCAAGACCGACCCCGACGCCGCCCTCGTCGCCGCGCTACCTGGCCTGGCCGGGTCACTGGCCAGGCCAGCGTTGCGAACGTCGCAAGCCTCGCCCCCACAACACGTTGCGCACCCGGCCAACCTGCTTCCTAAACCGGAGGCCGCAGGTTCGAGTCCTGCCGGGGATACCACTTCTTCTCGTGGCTGCGTCCTCGCAAAGCCCTGTTTCATGGGCTCTGCAGACTTCGGGGATTCCAACCTGCTCGCGGCAGTCTTCACGTCAACGCCTGTCAGAGCCGGCTGGCGAGTACCCGCTCGGTACCCGTTTCGGTACCCGGTTCGCTTCCACCGTCGCCACAGCCGTCCGGTAGTCTGCCTGCGAACCGAGCACGTGGGCGAGGTCTCTGCCCCGCGTGCCAACCACGACAGGTTCCACTGCCCGATGCCGACGCTTCCCGTGTTCCGATTCAGCAATCTGCAGCCAGTGGTCCGGCTGCTGCGCGAGGCTGGTGCGCCGGTCGAGCGGATGCTCCGTGGCGCCCATCTGCCCTGCCTCGGACTCGAGGACCACGCTGTCTTCGTACCCACGCACCTCGGACTCGCGTTCTGCGAGCGAGCCGCTCGCCAGGAGGGGATCGGTGATCTGGGTTGGCAGTCGGGTATCCAACTCGACATGGCGAGTCTCTCCTTCGCAAGGGCAGCTCTGGCCCTGGCCTTCGACCTCAGAGACGGCATCCGCCGCTTGGGTGAGTCGCTTCGTGCAGAGAGCCCCCTCCTTCAGCTCCAACTGCAGGAGCAGGGTGACGAAGCCAGTCTGGCCTACCGACCCAGCGTGCCGTACGCGTACGAGGGTGGCGCGTTCGACGAGCAGTACATGCTCGCTGCGCTCACTGAGTTCCTTGGGGCCGCCGTTGGCCCGCAGTTTCATCCTCGACGCGTCTCGGTACGCTGCTTGGATCCGCGAGCCTTCGAGCATGCGCCCACCCTGCAGACGGTGCCGATCCAGGTCGGTCAGAGCCGGCTGGAGATCTTCTTTGGACGGTCGCTGCTGGACCGCCCCGTGGCACACCGATGCAGGGAGACGACGTGCACCGGACTCCCGCCCCCACCGGAGCCGTGGGACTTCACAGCGACGCTACACCATGTCGTGGCCTCACACCTCAGCGACGGGCTACCGCGAGTGGACGCGGCCGCCGAGATGGCCGGCATGAGCGTGCGGACGCTCCAGCGGAGCTTGTCGCAGTCGGCGCTGACCTACCGGGACCTCTGCGATCGCATCCGGCGCGACGTGGCTTTGGAGCTGATCCTCGACCCGCTGCTCACGGTCGAGGACCTGGCCGAGGAAACGGGCTACGGGGATCCAGCGAACTTCACGAGAGCCTTCCGCCGTTGGACCGGAACCTCCCCCCGGACCTATCGGAAGACTCATCTCCGCTGAGAGCACCGTCAGGTCGCCCCGCGAGTGGCGCGAAGTGACAGATCGGGCAGGACCTGCATCCCTGGATCCTCGGGGATCCTGAGCCTGAGTGCAGACGGAGGTTCAGCACCGGCGTGGCAGGAGGTTGCCTCTTGCGCGGGATAGCGGAAGAGAGACCGTGAACAAGGTCCGGCTGACAGACCTCCCCTCGGCGGGAGCCCAGGCCGAGAACTGCGTCCGGGTGGTCGAGCGGTTGCCCGGAGACAGTGGGCAGCGAGGAGATGAACGATGGCAATGTGGAAGGTAGCTCTCAGTCTTGCGTTGATCGCGGCGGTGGCCCTGGTGGCCGTCACGCTGGGCGCTGGACCGGCAGAGGGCGGGGAAGACACGACGTACGACGTGGTGATCCTCGGCGGTCGGGTCATGGACCCCGAAACCGGATTCGACGCCGTGGCCAACGTGGGCGTCTCGGGCGGATGGATCGTGCGGATCACCGAGAGGGAGATCCGCGGCAAGGAGACGATCGACGCGAAGGGTCTCGTCGTGGCGCCCGGGTTCGTCGACCTCGAGCAGCACGGCCTGTCCGCCTGGGGGATCAAGACCAACCTGCGCGACGGCGCGACCACCCAGATGGACTTCGAGATCGGAGCGCTGGACATCGACGAGTGGTATGCCGCCAGGGCCGGCAAGCTGCAGGCCAACTACGGCACCGTCGTCGGCCAGGAGTTCGCACGGATGCGAATCCACGACGGGCTCGCGCTCGAGGGTCCCGACATCAGCATGCCCCGCTTCGCCGATTTCCGCGTAGCGGCGGGGGAGGACGGCGTGAACGGGTGGTCCGTGACCCGGAGCACGACCGAGCAGATGAACGAGATCACGGCGATCCTCGACGAGGGGCTCCGACAGGGCGCGATCGGGATCGGATCCACCGTCGGATACGCGCAGATGGGGATCACGACCTACGAGATGTTCGAGGCGCAGCGGGCGGCCGCCCGCTATGGCCGGTTGACCTCCGTCCACCACCGCTTCCATCCCAGCGCGGCCACGCCGACGGAAGGACCGACGGGTGTCAACGAGATCCTCGTCAACGCCATGGTGCTGAAGGCGCCGCTCCAGATCCACCACGACAACGACTACGGCTGGTGGGAGAACGAGGAGAAGCTGGCCATGGCCCGCGCCCAGGGGCACAACGTCTGGGCCACCTACTACCCCTGGACCGCAGGATCGGGCAACGCGGGGGCCACCATCCTCGAACCCGACACCTGGGAAAAGGCGATGGGGTACAAGTACGAGGAGACGGTCTACGATCCTCAGAAGGACAAGTTCCTGACCCGGGAAGAGCTCCTCGAACTCGCAAAGACGGATCCCGGCCACATCCTGATTGCCTTCAGCCCCCCCCGGAAGGAGTGGCTTCCTCTCTGGCTCAAGGTGGCGCACTTCACCGTCGCCAGCGACAGCATGCCCTCCCTCGACGGGAAGGGCAATCCGTTGAAGTGGGACTCTCCCTTCGAGGACTACGCGGGACATCCGCGGTCAGCCGGCAGCCACGCCAAGATCCTGCGGATCGGCCGCGAGACCGGCGTCCCCCTCATGCACAGCCTGTCCCAACTCGCCTACTGGCCTGCACTGCACGTCGGTGACACGGGGCTCAAGGCCATGCAGGTCCGCGGGCGGCTGCAGGAAGGCATGGTGGCGGACATCACGATCTTCGATCCGAAGACCGTGACCGAGCACGCCACCTACAAGACGGGGCAGCAGGGGTTGGCCTCGACCGGCATTCCCTGGGTACTGGTCTTCGGGACCATCGTCGTGAAGGACTCGACGGTCGTGAAAGGCGTGTTGCCCGGTCAGCCCATTCGCTTCCCCGTGGAGGAGAAGGGCCGCTTCGTCCCGGCCACGAAGGAACTGTGGCTCGAGACCCATACGGCGATCGACGACTGCGGCTGTCACGCCGACATCGAACACATCAAGAAGTGATCGTCAGATCACCGGCCTGAGGACGGCGGCACGGCCGGAGGTCACGCACCGACCTCCGGCCGTATCCGCCGGGCGAACGTCCGCTAAAAGGTCACGCGCCACCGGAGCCCGAAGAGCGTCACGATGTCCGCGTCCGGATTGCCGGCCGGATTCACGAGGAGTTGCACGCTCGGCGTCAGCGCCATGCTCTGCAGCAACTGCAATCGGTAGTAGGCCTCGACGGTGAACTGGTCTTCGGCGCTCGTCCCACTGGGCCGACCCCACGAGACGCCGAGGGCCGCCAGGTCGCCGCGTTGCCGCAGGTAGTACCCCACGCCCGCGCCAACGGACCGGTCCCAGACGGGGGCCGTCCCCTCCGCCCAGCCGGCGCGGAGGAACGGCATCCACCGGTCGCAGAGGAAGAAGGCGCCGGACGCGGACACGCCCCAGCTCTCCTCGACGCCGGCCTTCTCGCGCTCGTCGGCGTGCCAGGCGGTCACGTGGACGTTGTCGAGGAAGAACCGATCCTTCTTGGACGTCCATCCGAGTTCCACGTGCTTGAAGTACTCGGCGTCGGAGAAGAAGGACTCGAAGGGATCGCGGGTCGGGTCGCCGTTCGCGTCTTCCAGCCCGGCGGTCACGTACAGGTGGTCCGAGAGCATCGCGGACGCCGCGATGCCCAACCCCTGGTTGGGCGCGGCGATCGTCGGGTTGGTGAGAAAGGCCAGGTTCTGGAATGAAGTCCAGGGGTTGATGAGCCCATAGATGTCGAGGTAGTCCGTCGCGTCGACGACGCCGGCGATCACGGAGATGCGATCATCGAGGAGGCGTTGCCGCCAGTAGAGGTTCGTCAGCGCCCAGCGGATGTCGCTGAAGGGCGGGCCGGTCACGCCGACGTAGCCGGTCTCGAAGCCGAGCCCCAGCGGCGCCACGTCCGTCATGGCGTAGCGGTTCTCGCCCTTGAAGACGAGGGATCCGGTGTTCGGACAGCCGCGGTTCACAAGCGTCCAGGTGCCGTATAGACGAGCGATCGCCCCGACGGCGCTCTCCTCGCCGAGGCTCTCGGTGAGGCGCTGAACGAGAAGCGTGTAGTCCCCCGCCAGCTGCAGGCCGTACCGCTTCTGGAGGCAGGCCTTCCAGTCGTAGTAGGGCTTCAGCGCTCGCCGCAGGGTATTCGCCCGGGACACGGGGCCCGTCGGCGCCTGGTCCTCGGCGATCTGGCTCGGCACGCTGCTCGGTCCGGCGACCCCGGGAGCGCGCTTCGGCGCCGCCTCGCCGTCCTCGGCGTGGGCAGGCGCGGCCCACAGGACAAGAGCCACCAGGGCCAGACCGAGGAGAATCGAGAGGCGGCTGCTCATCCGGGGGGTGCTCCGTGTCCAGTGAT
>JAUXCH010000624.1 GCA_030618975.1 Planctomycetia bacterium | reverse complement strand
TCCTTGGCTCACAGAACGACATGGCTACGATCCGACTTCTGAAGGCAGCGGAGGGTCTCCGAGGCAGCGGAAGGCCTCTGAGTCGGGTCTTCGAGAGGCAGGGCCCGCGCTACTTCTTCTTCTTCTTCTTCTTCGCCTGCTTCGCCTCGAGGACCTCCTCGCGGACCTCCTTGGCGATGCTCTCGGGCACGGCGCGGTACTCGAAGGGCTCCATGGAGTAGATGCCGCGTCCCTGGGTCAGGCCGCGCAGGACCTCCGAGTAGCGAAACATCTGGGCCAGCGGCACGACGCCGTAGATGCGGATCGCGTCACCGGGGCTCTTCTCCGTCTGCTCGATCTGCCCGCGGCGCTGGTTCACGCTGCCCAGGACCTCGCCGAGGTTCGCCTCGGGGGCGGTGATCGTGATGCGCATCCAGGGTTCGAGCAACGTCGTACCGGCCTTGGACACGGCCTCCTTGAACGCGAGACGCCCGGCCTCCTTGAAGGCCATCTCCGAGGAGTCCACGTCGTGGTACTTGCCGTCGTAGAGCTCGAAGTGGCACTTCACGAAGGGGAACCCGAGGGGGTCTCCGCGCTCGGCGGCATTCCGGAGGCCCTTCTCGACGGCGGGGATGTACTCCTTGGGAACCCTGCCGCCCACCACGCTGCTCTCGAAGGAGTTCTCGGTCTCGTCGTGCGTGCAGGCCCGGACGTCGACCACGCCGTACTGGCCGCGACCGCCCGACTGCTTGATGTGGCGCCCCTGGACCTCGACCTCGCGGCCCAGGGTCTGGCGGTAGGCGACCTTCGGCTTGCCCGTCGTGCACGCGACGCTGTACTCCGACTTGAGACGGCTGCAGAGGACGTCCAGGTGCAGCTCGCCCATGCCGGAGATGATCGTCTCGCCCGTCTCCTCGTCGGTGAACGTGCGGAACGTGGGGTCCTCCCGGGCCAGTCGTGAGAGCGCTACGCCCAGCTTGTCCCGGTCTGCGAGGCTCGCCGGCTCGATGGACATGGAGATCACGGTCTCGGGGAACGAAATGGCCTCGAGGAGGATCGGGTCCTCCTTCGTGCAGAGCGTGTCGCCCGTGTGCGTGTTCTTGAGGCCGACCACCGCCCCGATCTGGCCCGCCGTGAGACGGTCGACCAGCTCGCGTTCGTTGGCGTGCAGGATCATGAGCCGGCTGGCGCGCTCCTTCTTGCCGCGCACCGCGTTGTAGATCTGCGCGCCCTGTTCCAGGACGCCGCTGTAGACACGCACGAAGTTCAGGTCGCCGTTCTTGTCGGCCACCGTCTTGAACGAGAGCGCGGAGAACGGGTCATCCAGCCGCGGATGACGCTTGACCGCCTCGGACGTGCGGGGGTCGATCCCCTCGATCTCGGACACGTCGAGCGGGCTGGGCATGAAGTAGCAGACCGCGTCGAGAAGGCGCTGGATGCCCTTGTTGCGGAGTGCCGAACCGCACAGGACGGGCACGATCGAGCCCTCGATCACGCCGCGGCGCATGGCCCTCAGCAGGTCGTCGCGGTGCAGCTCCTCGCCGCCGAGGTAGCGTTCGAGCAGCTGGTCGTCGATCTCGGCCACGGCCTCGACGAGTTCCAGGCGCAGGCGGTCCACGGTCTCCACGAGATCGGCAGGGATCTCCTCCTCCTGGACGTGGCGGCCCTGGGACTCCTCGTCGTAGATGTAGGCGGTGCGCTCGAGCAGGTCGATCAGCCCGCGGAACTCGCTCGCCTGGCCGATCGGATACTGGATGGGGAAGGCCTTCGCGCCGAGCCGGGTGCGGATGGACTCCACGCTGGCGTCGAAGTCGGCGCCGGCCTTGTCCATCTTGTTGAGGAAGCAGATGCGCGGCACGCCGTACCGGTTCGCCTGTCGCCAGACCGTCTCCGACTGAGGCTCCACGCCGGCCTGGGCGTCGAAGACCGCTACGCAGCCGTCCAGCACGCGCAGGCTCCGCTCCACCTCGGCCGTGAAGTCGACGTGGCCGGGCGTGTCGATGATGTTGAGCCGACACCCCCGCCACTCGGCGTGGGTGGCCGCGGAGGTGATGGTGATGCCCCGCTCCTGCTCCTCCTTCATGTAGTCCATGGTGGCCTCACCCTCGTGCACCTCGCCGGTGCGGTGGATGCGGCCCGAGTAGAGGAGGATGCGCTCCGTGACCGTGGTCTTCCCGGCGTCGATGTGGGCCATGATCCCGAAGTTGCGCACGTCGGCGAGCGGGTTGCGCTTTCCCGTGCCGTCGTCGAACGGGACCAGGATCCGTTCCTCGGGCGCGGAGCTCTGCGAGGAGGTGGACGGGGTGGCGGCCATGGAACTTCTCCGGAACGGGAGACGCAAAGGGGGCCGAAGGTAGAGACGTTTGTCGGGGCCGTCAATCGGGGCGCGGGGGCGGCTTGCCCGGGCCGCGGGGCAGTCGTCCTCCCGTCCCCCCCCGCTGCGACAATTCCCGCGACGCCCGGACAGGGAGGGGGCGCCGTCCATGTGGCACGATCCGGACGATCGACTCCAGAAGGCCGTCGACCGGTACGAGGCGGGCGACGTCGCAGCGGCGCGGACGCTGCTGCGCGCGCTCGACCGTCAGGGCGTGATCAGTCCACGCATCGATCTGGTGCTCGGGCACTGCCACCTCGACGAGGACCGTCCCCGGGCCGCGCTTCGGCGGTACAGGCGTTGCGTCGCGCTGAGCCCGGACGAGACCTCGGCCTACGTGGGAATCGCCCTCTGCCACGGTCGCCTCGGGTACATCGGACGCGCCGTCGAGGCGCTCGAGCACGCCGCCACCCTGGAGCCCGAGCGCGAGGAGGTCCACTGCCACCTGGTGCACTGCTACGCCCTGCTCGGCCGGGTGGAGCGGGCCGTGGCCCACGCGCGGATCGCGATGGAGCAGGATCCCGAGTGTCCGCACGTCCACCGCCACCTCGCGGTGGCCTACCTCATCGCCGGCCGTCCGGAGCAGGCGCTCGGCGCCTGGCGGGACGCCCTCGCGCGCGACGCCGCGCACCCCGAGGCCGACGTGGGCCTGGGGCGCACCTTCGCCGCGTTGGGGCGGCGCCGGGAAGCCCGCAGCCACTACCTGGAGGCCCTCTCGGGAGAGTACGCCGCCGATGCCCACGCCGGGCTGGGCGACCTGGCGTGGGTCGAGGCCCGGTACGAGGACGCCGCGGCCCACTACCGCAATGCCGTCCTGCGCGATCCGGACCACGAGGAGGCGCGGCTCCGCCACGCGGAGACGCTGGGCGAACTGGGGCGGCTTTCGGAGGCCTGGGCCGCGCTGGAGCCACTGGCCGCGGCCTGGGAGGGTCCGGTGAACCCCCGCGAGGCGCTGGCGGGAAGTGAGGAGGCGGGCGATCCCGAGGTGGCCGCCGTGGCCGCCCGGCTGCTGCGGGGGGGCGGCCGCGGGGCGCGTGGACTCCGTCTCCTGAGGCGCCTCGTCGCGCGGACGCCGGAGCGCTCCGCTGCGTGGTGTCGCCTGGGGTCGTATCTCCTCGAGTCGGGCCGCGTTCGGGCGGCCCTGGCCGTGCTCTCGCGGGCGCTGAGACGCGAGCTCGAAGAGACCCGGGCCGAGCCCCCCGAGGCCCCGCGCCTCTACGCACGCGCCCTGGGCCAGGCCGGGCGGCGCCGCGCGGCCGTGGACGTGCTCGCCCAGGCCGCCTTCCGCGACCCGGAGTATGTCGAGCTCCATCTGGACCTGACCGCCGCGCTGCTCGCTCGGGGGCGGCAGGGCGGAGCCGAGCG
>JAUXCH010000832.1 GCA_030618975.1 Planctomycetia bacterium | reverse complement strand
GTCCGTACCATCCGCTCCGTGAGCGTTCCCCTTCGCCTATCCCTCCTCGCCCTGCTCCTGGTGATCACGGCCGCCACGGCGCACGCCGGCGGGGTCGACGTCGAGGGTGGGCACGTTCGCTGGGACAAAGGCCTCGAGTCGCTCGGCCGCGAGGCCGCCCGCGCCCTGCCCGCCGTACGCGACGAGGTCTCCCGACGTCTCGGCTGGCCCTACGCCGGCCCGGACGTCGAGGTCGTCGTCGTCACCGGCCACGACCGCATGCACGACGAGGCGCACGCCCACGTGCCGGAGTGGGCCGTCGGCGTGGCCCTGTCCTCCCGGGCCCTCATCCTCATCCGCGCCGACCTGCTCTACCGGGGGTTCGGCGGCGGCCTCGTGCCCGTGCTGCGGCACGAGTGGGTCCACCTCGCGTGGGGCCGGTACGCGGGGGAGAAACGCCGTCTCCTGCCCTTGTGGGTCGAGGAGGGGATCGCAGAGGAAATCGGCGGCGGCGTCAGCATCGACCTCGGCGCAACCCTCGACCTCGCCGTGGTCTTCGACCGTCTGCTCGACTTTCGGGACCTGGAGACCGGGTTCCCCCGGGGCCGGCGACGGGCCGCCCTCGCCTACCGCCAGAGCCACTCCTGGATCCAGTACGTGGCGGACCACGTCGGGTGGCTACCCATCCAGCGGGTCCTCCGCAGCCTCGTCGCGGGCGATCTGCCGGAGGATGCCCTGCCCGGCGAATCCCCCTTCGAGCACGCCGTTCGTACGCATACGGAACGTTCCGTCGGCGAGTGGCAGGCCGCGTGGCGCGTCTCCCTCGAGGAGAGCGCCACCCCGTGGTTCCACCTCCTCCTCCGCGACTTCCAGGGCTCCCTCCTGACCGCCCTCGCCCTCCTCGGCGCCGTCGCTTTCTTCTTCCTGATCCGCCGCAGACGGCGCCAGATCGCCCGCCTGCCGGACCACTAGGCCGCCGATCCTTCCTGACGGGCCCGGCCCGTCTCCTTGGATGTGCTCGAGTGGGGCGGGCCCTCCGTCGGCGAGAGAAAGGGCGGGGACCCAGGGTTCACCGAGCGGAGAGACCCGCCCCGTCCAGAGACAGAACAGGACCGCCAGGAGCTGGCCCGATCGTTTGAGCCAGATGGGGAAATCGGTTTCCATGCCGGCAGGAAGGGCATGCCCCGTGCCGCAGTTCACGTTGTGGAGAAAGACACGTAACCTGCGGCGCACAAAAGAGTTAGGATTCCACACCCGCAGTAGGAATGTGGAGAACTCCTCCCGATGGGAATCGTGCGCCCCCAATCGCGGCAGATCGCGTCAGGCGTGGGGGTTCCGCTGGTAGACCCTGGCAGGGCCCTCCCCGTAGCTCTGGACCAGCCCCTGGCGGACCAGCCGCACCAGTTCCCGGTTGACCGTTCGGGGTGAGACGTCCAGCAGGCGGGCCAGCTCCGTCGACGACAGCCAGCGGGATCCCAGCGCTCCGAGCAGGGCCTCCGTTCGGGGCCCCCACGTCGCGGGCGTGTTCATAGACGTCGTTCGTTCCCGCCGTCTCTCGAGGATCCCGCGGAGGGCCTCGGGCGTGATCTCCGGGCCCTCGGCGAGCAAGGCCGCAGCGCGCAGCAGGTTGTCGAGCTCCCTCACGTTTCCCGGCCACGCGTACTGCGACAACACCGAGAACGCGTCGGCGTGGAGACGACACGGGGGATCGATCTTCCCGAGCAGGTGCACGGCCAGCAGCCCGACATCTCCGTCTCGATCTCGCAGCGGCGGAAGCCTGATGCTCACGACGTTCAAGCGGTGAAACAGGTCTTCGCGAAAGTTTCCCTCAGCAACCTCCGCACGCATGCTCTTGTGCGTGGCGCAGAGGATGCGCACGTCTACGTCGAAGGATCGCACACTGCCCACCGGGACGACCCGCTTCTCCTCGAGCACACGCAGCAACGCCACTTGCATCATCGGAGGCATGTCCGCGACCTCGTCGAGAAACAGCGTTCCGCGGTGTGCTCTCCGGATGAGACCCTGGCGGTTCCGATGCGCCCCCGTGTACGCCCCGCGGATGTGCCCGAACAGTTCCGACGCCATCAGTTCGGTTGCGATGGCGCCGCAGTTGACCGCCACGAACGGACCTTGCGATCGCCGCGACGCAGAGTGGATGGCACGCGCCAGTCGCTCCTTCCCCGTTCCCGTCTCGCCCTCGAGAACCACGGAGCAGGTTGCCGGAGCCACCTTCGCGACGTGTCCGAGCACGCGCCGCCAGGCGCGGGAGTCTCCGATGAGACCTTCGCCGGCGAGCGTCGTGACGGGGCGCGGCCGCGGACGTGCCGGCGTAGGGGGGGCACGATCCGGGCCTTCGCGTCGATCCTGAAGGAAGCGAAGGACTGTACGGACGGCCTTGATCTCGCGGCGGTTGAATCGCTGACGCCTTCCGATACATGCAACGCC
>JAUXCH010000865.1 GCA_030618975.1 Planctomycetia bacterium | reverse complement strand
TAGCGGTGCGGGTCGTTCTCGCCGGTCAGGATGTGGGTGGGCGGGCCGCCGTCCTCCGGCGTCTTCGCGTCGCGTGCGAGACCGGGCCGGAAGTTGGCGCAGGCGGCCGCGGCGCAGAAGACGCGGTCCGGGTGCTTCAACAGGAACCCGTAGCAGAGGTTGCCGCCGCCCGAGAAGCCCGTGATCGCGATCTTCTTCTCGGCACCGAAGTGCTCGTGCAGAAAATTGAGGATCGCGAGGAGCCCCGGCACGTCGAAGGCCGTCCGCTTGCCGCTCCACTCGTCGATGAGCGCCTGGTCGTACGCGGGGAACTTCTCCCGCTTGACCGCATTCGTGCACGACATCGCGTGCGGCGAGACGACGAGGAAGGGGCGCTTGCCGCGCGGGCTCGCGACTCGGCCGGCGCAGCCCTTGAAGCCCGCGCCGGCGCCATCGACGCCGACGAGCACGGGCAACGTCTTGCCGGGTTTCCACGCCTTGGGAAACGACACGTGCGCCGCCATCGGGTGCGTCGGGCTACGGACCAGGAGGAAGCCCTTCTTCGCGGCGCCCCCGAACTTCGCGAGGCGCTTCGACGACGGGTCGAGACCGATCGCCACCGCGAGGTACGTCGCGAAGCGCGGATCGTCGTCCTCCTTCGCGAAGACGGACGCCAGCTTGTCGTACCCCTTCGCCGCGTCCTTCTTCGCCTTCTCGATGCGCTTCCCGGTGGAGGCGTCCAGCGTGCCGTTGCCGGCCAGGGCCTCGACCGACGCCGTCAGTTTCTCGAGGTCGCGGGCGTCGGGATCGAGGGCGCGCGCCTCGTCGAGCGCATCTTCGGCCTCCGCCTTGAGGTCACGCCCTTCGAGGTAGCGAGCCAGGTCGAGGTAGACCTTGGCGATCTTCGCTTTCTGCTTCGACGCCGCCCTCTCGAGCGGATCCCCTCCCTTCGCCCGCGCGAACGGCGTCGCGACGACGACGGCGAGGAGGAGGAGGATCACGAAGCGGGGAACGAGGAGGCGACGCATCGGCGGGTCTCCGGGAATCCGCCCAGCCTACCCGTCGTGGATGCCGAGGGGGGCCCGTGGGTTCTGAGCCCCGGGTTCCCCGGGGGCGTGCCCGCGGAGGATCGCGAACGGATGCCGACGGCGGTGGACCTGCACCGCTGCGTCGCGGCGCATGTGGCGAAATGCGCGGAGAATCACCTGACCCCGGCCTGCACGCCGGCGAGATCGGCGACCACGTGCCGCAAGCCGTCGACGACCCGGGCGAGGCGGTCGAAGTCGATCAACTCCACCGTGTCGTGCAGCGTGTGGTAGTCGTCGTGCCGGAAGAGCGCGGTGTCCGTGACCATCAGGGCCTTGTAGCCTGCCTGCCAGAAGGCCCAGTGGTCGGACCAGCCGACGCCGGGGATCGACTCGGGGGCAGCGGCGCCCTCCGAGGGGAAGGCCGCGTGCTCGCGAAACGAGCGGATCGAACGACGCACGAGGGCGCGCGATCCGACGTTGCCGACGAAGGCGACGAAGTTCCCGGTGCGCGGGTAGAAGAGCCCGATGGGGAACGGATAGTGCTGGCTCCCCTCCTCGTCGGCGTAGTAGCCGATCGTCTCGGGGGTCAGCATGCCGACGATCTTCTCACCTCGCTCGCGGCACGCCTGCGCGTAGACGAGCGACCCCATCTCGGCGGTCTGGAAGTACGGCGGCTCCTCGTTCACGAAGCCCACGAACCTGAGCGTCCGCTCGGGCGTGGTGCCGGCGAACGCTCGGGCAAGCGCGAGGGTCGCGACGACGCCGGTCCCGTTGTCGTTGGCGCCCGGGCAGCCGGTCACGGTGTCGTAGTGCGCCCCCACCACGAAGATCTCCGAGGTCCGCCCCGCGATCTCGCCCACCACGTTGTCGACTTCCCGGCCGCGGCACACGTAGGTCTGCCGCGACACGGCGAGGCCACTGGAGGCGAAGGTCGACTCGATGAAGTCTGCCGCCTCGCGAAGTTTTCCGTAACGCCTCAAGTTGCGCTCGCCGATCTCGACGGAGAGACGCACCAGGTCGGCGCGCAGCGCGTCGCGCAACGCCACCTGGCCCGCCGTCAGGGCGGGCAGGGGTCCGCGGTGGCTCGTTCCCGGCATCCAGAGCATGCAGGCGCCCATCCCGACCGCTGCACCGAGGAGGAGCAGCAGGATTCCGACCAGTATGAACAGGCGACGGCGGGGGTGCTTCGGTTTCTTCATCGTGCAGGGGGGAAGAACGCCGCGGCGGTGAAGCCACCGTCGAGCGGCAGGCAGACGCCGTTGATCCAGCCGGTC
>JAUXCH010000063.1 GCA_030618975.1 Planctomycetia bacterium | reverse complement strand
GAGATCGACGTGGGGACCGCGGGCTCGGCGACGCTGGTGATCCAGACCGTGCTGCCGCCGCTCCTGGTCGCGGACGGACCCACGTCGCTCGAGGTGACCGGAGGCACGTACAACCCGTGGGCGCCGCCGTTCGACTTCCTCGATCGGGTCTACCTGCCCGCGATCCGGCTCTTGGGGCCTCAGGTCGAGGCCCGGCTCCTCCGGCCCGGCTTCGCCCCGGCGGGCGGGGGGCGGATCCGGATCGAGGTGGAGCCCGCGGCGCGTCTCGAGCGCCTGGACCGGAGGGAACGCGGCGCGATCCGCTTCCGCCGGGCCGAGGCGCTGCTCGCCAACCTCCCGCGCCACGTCGCCGAACGGGAGCTCGCCGTCGTGGGGCGGCGGCTGGGGTGGCCGGAGGACGAGCTCGTCGTCACGGAGCTCGCAGGCGTCGCCGGGATGGGCAACGCGCTGCTGCTCGAGATCGGCTTCGAGCACGGGACCGAGCTCTTCTTCGAGCCGGGCAAGCAGGGACTGCCGGCGGAGTCGGTGGCGGGGCGGGCGGTCGCCGAGGCCTTCGTCTGGCTGGACGCCGACGTGCCCGTGGGCGAACACCTGGCCGACCAGCTCCTGCTCCCGCTCGCGCTGGGGTCGGGCGGCGTCTTCCGGACGCTGCCGCTCTCCTCGCACGCGAAGACCCAGATCGAGCTGATCCAGCGCTTCCTCGACGTGGCCGTCGAGGTGCGCGACTCGCACGGGAACAGCGTCGAGGTGGAGGTGCTGCCGGCCGGCGCGTAGGGGACCGAGAGGCTACGGAGCTACAGGATCGTCGCGTCGCGCAGCACGTCCTCGGAGACGTAGATCGGCTTGCCGAGCGCGGTGGCGAGGGCGATCGCGTCGCTGGGTCGGGCGTCCACGTTCCTCAGCGAGCCGTCCTGGCGGGCGACGCGGATCACGGCGTAGAAGGTGCCCTCCTTCAAGTCCGTCACCTCGATCCGCTCGACGGTCGCGCCGGTCGCCTCGACCATCGTCGCGAGGAGATCGTGGGTCATGGGCCGCTGCATCTGGCGGCCCTTCACGAAGCGGTCGATCGCCTGGGCCTCGTGGTAGCCGATCACGATCGCCCGGTTGCGGTCGCCCTGCATCTCGCCCAGCGCGATGTACTGGCGGTCGCCCGTGTCGTTGATCTTGATGCTCCTGAGCTCCATCTCGACACGGTAGGGCTCCTGGCTGCGGGCGGCGCCGGTTGGATGCGGATCGTACCAGGGGCGCCGACCTGGTGTTTCATGGAGGCATGGACCGCGTCGTTCCCCTCCTCCACGTCCTCCGGGGCGGGCTCCTCGAGTCGGTGCACCGCGGCGCCGTGGTCGTGGCGGAAGGAGACGAGATCCGGCTCGCGCGGGGGGACCCGGCGTGGGTCGTCTACTACCGGTCGACGAGCAAGCCCCTGCAGGCGCTGGTCGGCGTGACGAGCGGGGCCGCCGACGCCTTCGGGTTCACGCCGGAGGAGCTCGCGCTCGCGGCGGGGAGCCACAGCACGCGACCCGAGCACGTGGCGACGGCGAGGAGCATGCTCGGCAAGGCGGGGATCGAGGAGTCGGCGCTCCGGTGCGGAGGGCACTACGCGTTCGACCCCGAGGAACGCAAGAAGCAGCAGGAGGCGACGAGCAACCCGCTTCCGATCTGGTCGAACTGCTCGGGCAAGCACGCGATGATGCTCGCGACGGCGAAGCACGTCGGGTTGCCGCTCGACACCTACCTCGATCCCGCGCACCCGGTGCAGGTCGAGATCCGCCGGCACATCGCCCTGCTCGGAGGCATCGACGCGTCCGAGGTCGGCGTCGGCATCGACGGGTGCAGCGCGCCCGCGTTCGCCGTGCCGCTCGGCGCCATGGCCCGCTCGCTCGCGCGGTTCGGCAGGGCGGACGCGCGGCTGCCGGGGGACGTCGCCGAAGCGGCTCGTCGCATCGGCGAGGCGATGCACGCGCACCCGTTCCTGGTCGGCGGTCCCGGCCGGTTCGACACGGACCTCATGGAGTCGTCGAGGGCGACGCTGCTCGCCAAGGCCGGCGCCGAGGGCGTGCACGGCACCGTCGCGCCCGAGCACGGGTTGGGCCTGGTCGTGAAGGCGGAGGACGGCCGCGACCGCGGGTATCGCCTCGTGGTGCTCGCGACGCTCGAGCGCCTGGGTTTGCTGTCCGGGGACGAGGCGGACGGCCTGCGGTCGCGCCAGTGCGATCCCGTGGTGCGCAGCATCTTGGGACAGGAGGTGGGGCGGCTGGAGGTGGTGGTGGATCCGGAGGCGGGGTAGGCGAGGGTCGCGGGGTTACCCTGGAGCGATGCGGAGGATCGAGACCCCGCCCCGCCTGGCACCCCGCCCCCTGCTCGCGCACAAGGCGTCCGTCGGCACGGTCCTCGTCGTCGGAGGCAGCCGCGACATGTGCGGCGCACCCGCCCTCGCCGCCCTCGGCGCGCTGCGCGCGGGCGCGGGCCTCGTGCGCATCGCCGTGCCGCGATCGGTCCAGGGCGTCGTCGCGGCGATGAGGCCCGAGGCGACGACGGCCGGACTCTCCGAGACGCGCTCCGGCAGCCTCGCGCGCCCGGCGGTCGCGACGGTGGCGCGGATGGCCGAGAGTTGGGACGCGGTGGTGCTCGGCCCGGGCGCGGGGCGGGCGACGGCGACCCAGGGCGCCCTGCGGGACCTCGCGGCCGGGATCGCCCGGCCCCTGGTCCTCGACGCCGACGCCCTGTTCGCGCTCGCGTCGGATCCCGGGAAGCTCGCGAAGCGGTCCGCGGCCACCGTGGTCACGCCGCACGAGGGCGAGGCCGCCCGGCTGCTGGCGACGCGCTCGGCCGACGTGCGCGCCGACCGGGAGGCCGCCGCGCTCGAGCTGGTCGGGAAGACGGGCGCGATCGTCGTGCTGAAGGGGCCGGGCACGATCGTCACCGACGGCGACCGGATGTTTACGTGCGGCCGCGGGGGACCGTGGCTCGCCTCGGGCGGCACCGGCGACGTGTTGGCCGGCGTGGTCGGCGCGTTCCTGGCGGGACTGCCGGCGACGGGCGGCGACGCGTTCGGCGCGGCGTGCGCGGCGGTCGACGTGCACGCGGCGGCGGGCGACGCGTGGGCACGCGACGTGGATCGCGGCCTCCTCGCGTCGGACCTGGCGCACGCGCTGCCGCGTGCCCTGGCGGGGCGCGTCGGGAAGGGCCGCGCGAACCGGAAGACGACGAGGTGACGCGCGCCGGCCTCTGCGGACTGATCGTCCTGGTGCTCGTCGGCGGCGGCGCGGCGGCCGGCGAAGAGGGAGCGCTGCCGGCGTTCGGTCCCGTGCCCGCGGCGCTCGCCGCGGTGCGCGGCAGCGCGTCGGACGAGGCGCTCGCCACGGAGGCGCTCGCGACCCTCGAGGGCGAGGTCGCCGCGGGCCGCGTGGACGACGCGCTGCTGGACGCGCGGGGCCTGCTCGTGCACCTCGGGGACGTGGGCCTCCGGCACGTCGCCGAGCGCCTGGCGCGGGGCGACGTGGGGCCCGACGAGCTCCACCACCTGCTGCACGTCGTGTCCTCGGCCTCGCACCCGGCCGCCGACGTCTTCCTGGCGCAGGCGGCACGATCGACGCGCACCGTGACCCGTTCCGTCGCGGCCGACGGCCTCGGACGCGGTCGATCGGACCTCGCCGTCGAGACGCTCGACCGGCTGTGCCGGGATCCGGTCCCGGGCGTGCGCGCGGCGGCGCTCGGCGCGCTCTTCGCGATCGACACCGACGCCGCGGCGCGCGTTCGTCACGCGCTGCCCGTCGACGAACGGCCCGACCTGCACACGCGGCGCCTGCGCTGGCACCGCGTGCGCGGACGATCGGGTCCGGATCTGCTGGCGCTGGCCCGGGCGTCGTGGGAGCACGGCCGCACGCCACGGGAGCGGCTCGCGGCCGCACGGCTCCTCGCCCTGCCCTCGATGGGTACGCCGCTGGACGTGATGGAAGACGTCGTGGCGGAGCTCGGCACGGACGCGCTCGGCGCGGCAATGCGACGGCTGGCCCGGGGCGTACCGCGCCGCGGCTACGACCGGGGCGCGTCGCGCCTGGCCGCGATCCTCGCGGCGTTCTCCGGCGCGGTGCGCGGCGAGGCGCCGCTGAAGCGGCGCATGGTGGACCGCATGGTCGGCTGGCTCGCCCGGCCCGCGCGGCTCGACCCCTACGCCGTCCGGGTCCCGGAGGACGTGCTCCGGATGGTCCTGCCCGACTGGGGCGAAGCGGTACGGGAGCCGACGCTGAGGCGTCTGCGCGTCAACGGATTCCAGACGGCGGGCGACGGGGTCGACCTGCTGCTCGAGGCCCTGTCGCCGGAGAGCGCCGCGTCGGCATTCCGTACGCTTCTCGATCCGACCGCCGACCCGCCCGTGGACGCGTGGGTCCGAATGGCGGCTGCCGGGGGCCTCCGCACGCTTCAGAGGATCGGCGACGAGGCCCTGGCCCGGTCCCTCCTCCGCCCCGCGGAGAAGCCCATGATCCGTCGTCACGCGGTCCGCTCCCTGTCCCGCGACGACGCGACCTGGGCCCTGCCGCTGCTCGCCGAGATCCTCGCCGGCGAGAGCGCCCTGCTCGGCGAGTTGCCCGACGACGAGCGGAAACAGCTCGTAGAGGATGCCGTCGCTTCGCTGGAGGCCCGCACGGAGGACGCCGCGCGGTCCCTGCTGGTGGACCACCTCTTCACGAGGGCGACGCGGCCCGAGATCCGCATGGAGCACCTGGTCCTCCCGGCCGACGAGGTCGCGTTCGACGTCCTCGAACGGGCTCTCACGGACGAGCGCGTGTCGCTGCGCCGCGCCGGCCTCCGGCAGCTGCACTACGTCCGCGCGCTCCGGCAGGACGAACGGGCCCTCGAGCTGCTGCGCGCGTACGAGGCGCGCACCGAGCAGGGCAAGCGAGGCAGCCACGAGTTCCAGCAGGTGATCCTCGCGTACTTCGCCCTGGCGCCACGCGAGGGGATCCGCTGGATGCGCGCGCACTGGAACGAGTTCCGCGCGCTGGACTGGGAGGCCACCCCCCTCCGATCGCTCCAGAACGTGCCGCGGGGGCAGGCCGCCGAGGACATGGTCGACCTCGTGCTGGAGAAGGTCGAGCGGGACGACCGGCCCAAGATCCTCCAGGAGGCGACCACCGCGTTGCAGGGACGACGCGGGTACCGCGACGGCGACGTCGACGCCTTCTGGCGCCGCGCGCTCTCCCATCCGGACGAAGGCGTGGTCCTCAACGCGGAGTACTCCCTCGACCATCCGGGACACGCCGACTTCACCGACCTGCTGATCCCCCTCTTCGTGCGCCTCGATCTCACCGACGCCGAGGTCCTGCCGGAGGCTGCGGCCCTGCTCGACATCCTGCGCCACCAGCCGCCGGCGCAGGTCGAGCCGCTGCTCCTCCGCGTCGCGGTGGACGCCAACGCGGATCCGACCCTCAGGCAGAAGGCGGCGGTGGGGTTGCTCGATCGCGTCTCGGATGCGGGACGCGCCAGGCTCCTCGCGTGGCTCACGTCGGAGGCCGCGGGCCAGGACGACGACGCCGTGGCGCGGCGGGTCGCCCGCGTCGTGGGCACGGGCGGCGGGGAGGACGTGGCCTGGCAGGCGTTCGAGGTGCTACGACGGCTGCTCCTCGAGACGTACGACACCGAGCGGTCCCTCGATCCGGACATCCCGCCGGAGGGCAGGTCCGGGTGGCACATCGGAGCGCTCGCGCGCGCGATCGCCTTCACACGGCACGAACCGACCGTGCGAGCGTTGCTCGACCTCGTGTTCGACGAGCGCTTCGCGCGCTACGCCCGCAACGCCGTCGCGCTCCAGGGCCGCCGGCTGAGTCCCGTCGACGCGACGTCCGGCGCTCGTTCGGGTCCCACGGTCCACGCCGTCTGGCACCGGCAGGACGCCCTCTACGCCCCGCTCCCCTGGGAGGTGGGACAGATCCTGGAGAACGTCAAGGCCGCGCCCGACGAGATGCTGGCGCGCGGGCTCGAGGCGATCCTCGCCGACGCGCGCCGTACGGGCCGCCTGGCCACCTTTCCCGATCTCCACCTCGATCGCGTGATCGCACACCTCAGGGAACGCTTGACCGGCGATCGCGTCCTCGCGGCCGAGGCGGTGGAGCGCTGGGTCGGCGGCGTCGAACCCGTGGGCGGCGCGACGGACTTCGGCGTCGCGCGCGAGCGCGTGGGGCGCTTCGCGCGCGAGCAGCGCTACGCGGAGGCGGCCGAGGCGCAGGCCTCTGTGCTCGCGATCCTGTCGCAGCGGTCGTACGACGACGAGGCGGCGTACAACTGGCGGCGGGAACGGTCCTTCCTGGACGCGTGGCGCGGTGCCGGCGCGGCCGCGAACGGCGACGTCGACGCGGCCGAGGCGCTGTTCGCCCAAGCGGTGCGCCGCCACGTCTACGACAGCCAGGTCCTCGGCACGACGGCCCGCGCTCGCGCGCAGACCGGCGTGGACCTGGAGGCCGCGCTCGCGCTCGCCGAGCGCGCGCTGCGGCTGGAGCGACGTGTCGGCGGTCGTTTCTCCCGCGACAACGCCGACGCGCTGGCGCTCGTGCTGCTGAAGCTGCAGCGGTTCGAGGAGGCGGCCGCGGCGATCGAGCCGGTGCTCCGCAGGGTGGAGCGCCAACAGGATCCCGGTGGGCGCTACCACCTGCGGGCGGCCGAGGCCCGCCTCGGCGCCGGCGACGGTGCCGGGGCGCGCGAGGCGATCCTGACGGCGCTGCGTCTCGAGCCGTCGCTGGACGCACGGATGCGGCTCGATCCCTGGCTCGCCCCGCTCGCCGCGGACGGGACCCTCGAGGACCTCATCCGCCAAGCGGAGGAGGAGGCCCTCGAGCCGACGATCGAGTAGATCGAGGAACCGAAGAGCCGTCCGGGATCGCTCTCAGTCCTCGACCCGGCCCGCCAGCCACGTCGCCCAGTTGCGGACGAGGGTCTGCCAGTCCTCGACGATCCGCGGGCGGCCGGGGGCGTGCCGGCCGCCGAGGTCCCAGCCGCCGAACCAGAGGACGCGGCCCTTGTCGGGCGCGCCCGCGATGAGCGCGGGCAGGGCTTCTCCGTCGGCGGGCTTCGCATCCAGGAGCACGGACGCGCCCGCAGGGACCTCCTCGACGGGATAGCAGAACTTCGTGCCCCACGGCGTCTCGAGCAGGGCGCGAGAGCCCCAGATGCGGCGACTCCAGGTGGGCCACGACACGAGGCGCGAGGCCGGGTGGCGGAGGCCGGCGTCCGTCGGCACGAAGGAAGCCAGGGAGCGGAAGGTGCCCGGCACCGGCTGGCCCTCGATCGCGGCGGCCTGCGCGACGGGAAGCAGGGTCGACAGCACGTCGTGGTCGAGCATCTTGCGGCCGTTCGTCAGCCCCGGCACGGCGAGGAGACCCAGGCGCCCGTCCTCGACGCGCCCCGCCACCTCGAGCCAGAAGTCGCGGTCGATCGCGGACGGATCGAGATCGTGGACGACCACCACGTCGATCCGCTCGTCGTCCAGCGTGACGCCGCGGGGCGGCGCGGACAGCAGCCCGGGCAGGACCTCGCCGGTGGGCGCGCTCTCGTGGTCTCCGGCGGGCAGGGGCGCCGCCCACGACGCGACGGTCACCTCGGGGTGGGCGTCCCACTGCTGGGCGAGGAGGAGGTTGAAGCGCTGCGGAACGCCCACCAGGAGGAGGATGCCGAGCGGCTCGCGGATCGGAGCCGCCTCGAGCGGGGGCATGGCCTCGGGCTCGGTGCCGGTGGGCCTGAGGACGGGGCTCCCTTCACCGTCGTCCGGCTCCCCTCCGGGCGTCGGGGCGTCGTTCCCGGCCGGGGGTCCGGCGGGATCGATCTCCACCGCGCCGTCGTCGAAGAGACGGAGACCGAAGACCAGGGCGGCCGCGATGACGGCCAGCACGACGAGCAGGGCGATCCAGGTGCGCACGGTGTTCTCCCGGGGCCGCGGGGGCCCCCTTGTCTTGTACTCCGGCCTGTCTTGTGCTCGGGCCCGCCTCGTGCTCAGGCCCGCTTGTACCACTCCACGCCCTTCCCGCGGTGCGGGAGGGTGCTCTGGAGGAGCTGCTTCTTCTCGGACGCGTCGAGCGGGCGATTCTCCCGCGCGACCCGGGCGGCGAGGTCGACTTCCTCTACGGTTCGGCATCCGACGATGATGGTGGAAACGTCCAGGCCGCACACGTACCGCAGGCAGCGCTCGGGGTCGATGCCTCGCTTCACGAGCTTGCCCGAAGCGAAGACCTTCATGGCGACCCGGGCCAATCCGTGCTTCACGGCGGCGGGGAGCGTGTCCTTCTCGAAGGAGAGGTGGTGCGGGTCGACGCAGTTCAAGGGGAAGAGGATCGCGTCGAACGCCCCCCGGGCGATCGCCTTCCGCATGACCACGGGGTCGGCGTGGCCCGTGACGCCCACGAAGCGGAGGAGACCCTCCTCGCGGGCCCGGACCAGGGCCTCGAGCGGGCCGCCCTTCGCGACGACCGCCTCGAGGTCCGCGGCGTCCTTCACCGCGTGCACCTGCACGAGGTCCAGGCGATCGACGCCCAGGCGCTTCAGGCTGCCCTCGAGGTCGCGGCGCGCGTCGTCGGCCGTCCGCGTGTGCGTCTTCGTCGCGAGGAAGACGTCGAGTCCGGGCCGGCTCGCGAGGGCCTTGCCCACCCGCGTCTCGCCGCGGCCCTTCCCGTAGCTCGGGGCGGTGTCGAGGTAGTTGCAGCCCGCGTCGAGGGCCCGCTGGATCACCGCGACGGCCGCCTCCTCGTCGGGGAGCCCCGCGAGGGGGAAGCAGCCCAGGCCGAAGAGCGTCGTCTCGACACCGGTTCGGCCGAAGGGGCGGCGCGGGAGGGGCTTCGGTTCCTCCGCCCGGGCGGCGAGCGGGGGATGGAGTGCGAGCGCGGCCGCAGCGGCGGCACCGGCCAGGACCTCACGCCTCGAGGGGTTGGGCGGCGGCAGCGGCGAACGCGAACGGTCCATGGGGCGCGAGGATACCGGCAGGAACCGGGCGGCTGCGGTCCCACGGACGCGCCGGCGCCGGCCTCGTCGACTCCCGCTAGGGGAACGTGCCGTGCCGGCGACGCCGGCGGGTCACGATCTTGCGACCGTTCTTCGTCTTCATGCGCGCCCGGAAGCCGATACGTTTGAGCTTCGTCCGCGTGTTTCGGATGCGTGTGTGCATGGCGAACCTTCCGGGTCGGAGCCGAGCAGAGGGGGCGCGATGTTCCCGTGCGGGGAGGTTTCGTCAAGCCCTGGCGCGACGGCTCGCGGGGATTCGGACCCCCGGATCGGGCCGGGGGCGGCGTCCGGGGCCTACAATCCGGCCATGCAGATCGGCAGCTGCACCGCCTGTGGACGGCCCTTCACCGCCGGCGAGGTCTTGGGCCTGGGCATCCTGCGCTCGCGGCCGGCGAGCGAGGGTGGGCCCCGCATGGAGTTCACCTGCCCCGGCTGCGCGAAGCAGTTGCGCCTGATCCCCCACGGGCTGGGCCGGTACGCCTTCCCCGGGGCCCCCCTTCCGCCCCCGGTCCCCGCCGCCGAGCGGGTTCCGCCCTGGGTCGACCGCGAGCAGGCCCGGGCCGCCGAGCGGGTCGCGGCGCCGCCCCCACCGCCCCCCGGGCCCGCGCCGCCCCCGCCCCCGCGGCCCGCGGAGCCCACGCCCGCCGCCCCCGAGGAGGCCGAGCCCCCGCTCACGGTGCCGCTCGCGCTCGAGATCCTGGGGGTCGAGGCGACCGCCGGACGGGGGGACCTCGAGCGGGCCTTCCGCAATCGATCCCGAACCTGCCACCCCGACAAGGTCGCCCACCTCGACGCCGAGTTCCAGGCGCTGGCAGAGCGGAAATTCAAGCGTCTCAAGGGCGCATTCGACCTCCTCACGGGCTGACCGGGCCGGTCGCAGGCAGGGCCGGGCAGGGGGCACCCGACGTGACGTCTTGGCTCCGCCGGCCATCCCTGATCGAATGGGCGGCCCGACCGACGCCGGGAGGTTGCCGTGAGGAGAGTCCAGACGTGAAGGTGCAACCGTGCCCCTCGTGCGGCGCACGCTACAACGTCGAGCGCCTGAGCGACGGATCCACCTTCGAGTGCCGGCGCTGCGGCCAGGCCGTACGCGTCGGAGCCGCCGAGCCTCCGCCCCGCCCGTTCTCGGCGGGTCTGCTCCTGGCCGGCGTCACCATGATCCTGGGCCTGCTGCTCTACGCGAATCCGCGCTTCGGGTTCGGCGAGTCCCGCTGGCCCTGGGAGCTGCTGCAGGACGGCACCGCCCTCTCGACGAAGGTGACGATCCTGCTCTGGGCCGCCGCCGGGCTCTGGGGGCTGATCTCCGCCCTCGGCATCGCGCCGCGCTCGCGGAGCGTCCTCACCGTCGGTCTCGCCTGCGTCCTGATCCTGACGTGTACCCTGCCGGAGGTCGCGGAGCTGCGCGTGGACACCCCGCTGCTGGCGCTGTTCGCGATGGTCGCCCTGGGCGCCGGCCTGCTCCTGCTGGGCGATCCCGCGACCGCCCCCCTCGGGCGGGTGCTCGCCTTCGGAGGCGGACTCCTCATCACCTGGTGGTTCGCGTTCTCCTTCGAGGAGACGACGCCCTACCTCGTGAAGACGGTCGAGGACGTACGAGGCGTCTTCGCAGGACACCTGACCGCCGGGGAGGTGACCCGGCAGATCGTGCCGAACCTGGCGCTGTTGCTCGCGGGCCTGGTCGGAGTGCTCGCCGGCCTCGGAGCCGGCGGCCGGGGATGGGTCGGTACGGGCATGACCCTGCTGCTGGTCGTCCTGCTGCTTCCCGCCGTCGCAGGCCTCCTCGAAGAGGATGATCCCTGGAGCGACGCCGCGAGCCTCGTCGCCGAACACGGAACCGCCGCGCTGGTCACCAGCGGCCTGGCCCTCTGGCTGCTCGCCAGCCACGCAGTCGCCGATCTCGCCCGCAACTGGAAGGACACCCGATGAACGCCGACGAAGAAGGCTTCGATCTCGACACCCAGCACGACGGGAAGGCAGGCGGCTCCGCGTCGCCGGCAGCCCCCGCCCCGACGCCGGCCCGGGGGCCCGAGCACCCGGTCGAGCGACGGGGCGCGGCGGCGCGGCCCGCGGCCCGGAGAGCCGCGCGCGGTCCCGCCCCCACCGCGGAGTCGGCGGAACCTTCTCACGGACTGCCGTTCCTCTTCCGACCCGGCTTCCTGCTGGTCCTCGGCGCGCTCGTCCTCGCCGTCCTGTGGGCCGGCGGCCTGTTCTCCGGTCCGGACGCCTCCGCGGACTGGCCGTGGACGCTCTTCCAGACGGAGGGCGGCGCCGTCACGTTCACGTGGGACGCGGCCCACGTCTTCACCGCCCTCGGGGCGTTCTTCGCCGTCTTCTTCCTGCTCACGCCGTTCGGGCCGGCGATTCGGAGCCGGGGGGCGACGGTCCTCACGGTCGCGGCGCTGGGCCTCGTGATCTTCCCGCCGATGACGATCCTCGACCGGATGGTCGTGCTGCTCGGGCTCGCCGCGGCGGCGATCCTCGCGCACGAGGGTCTCCACGGCGGCTCGGGACGCCGCGCCTTCGTGTTCGTGATGGTCCTGCTGCTGGGCGCGTGCCTCTTCCTCCCCATCCAATCTCCAGGCGACGCCTTCGACGCGCAGGCGCTGAGGGTCGGCAACGACCTGTTCGTGGATGGGGACTTCGGTGAGGTCCTGCTCCAACCGCGGACCGCCGTGGTCCTCCTCTCCTGCGTGGTGTTCGCGGTCGGGCTCCTGTCCTGGATCGGGCTCGGGGGGCGGTGGAGCGTCTGGGTGGCCGGCATCGCCCTGTACCTGGGGGTCTTCGGTCCCATGCTGCTCGCCTGGCGGGCCTCCGGCGCGGACTACGCCACGTGCCACGACGGCCTGCGGTCCGTGGTGCAAGGGCTCCCGGCGGCCTTCCTGGCGTTCACGCTCCCGGTGGCGGCGGGCGCGATCGACGCCGCGCGCTCCTGAAGGACTCCTCAGAACCTCGACCTGGGGTGCGTTGCTAGCCTGACCGACGTTCCATCGGTGGGGGTTCACCCGCTTCGCGCCCAACCATGATCGTCCTACGCATCACCGCCAGGAATCGGCACCGGGAGCACCGGTTCGAGCAGCCCGAGGTCGTGCTGGGCACGGACCCGGCCGCCGACGTGGTCGAGGCGGACGTCGGCTGGGCCGGCCGCGAGGCCGTCCTGGTCCACCGCGGCACCGAGGTGGAGCTCCGCCCGACGGACGGACGGGGCCACTTGAAGCTCCGCGTGGGGGACACGATCCGGCTCGGCGACGCCGAGATCGCGCTGGTCGGCCTCCTGCCCCTCCCGGAGCCGGCGAGCCCGCCCGAG
>JAUXCH010000868.1 GCA_030618975.1 Planctomycetia bacterium | reverse complement strand
TGGAGGGGAGACCCCGGGGGGCGGCGGACGTTCGCCTCCCCTTTGGAGGGGAGATCCCGGGGGGCGGCGAACGTTCGCCTCCCCTTTGGAGGGGAGATCCCGGGGGGCGGCGGACGTTCGCCTCCCCCTTAGAGGGGAGAGACAGCGGCAGCGAACGTCCGTCGCCCGCTCAGGGCACCAGCACGAGCTTGCCCACCGTCTCGCCCGTCTCCAGCGCGCGGTGGGCCTCGGCGACGTTGGCCAGCGGATAGCTCGTGGTGGTGGGGGGGCGGAGGCGGCCCTCGGCGGCCCACCCGAGGAGCTCGCCCATCGCGCGGGCCAGCAGGGGCTTTTCGTCGAACAGGTAACTCAGGTTGAAGGCCATCACGCTGCGGTTGCTGTCGCCCATCTCGAGCGGGTTGAAGCGCGGCACGCGGAGCGCCTTCCACGCGAGCACCGGCCAGTTCGGCCGGCCCTTCCCCTTGGGCAGCATGGAGTGGTGCCCGTAGACCACCAGCCGGCCCGCGGGCCGGACGTGGGCGTAGCTGGCCTTCAGCGTCGCGATGCCGTTGGCGTCGAAGACCGCGTGGTAGCCCTCGGGCGCGTGCCGCTCGGCCGCGGCCCACAGGTCCTCGGAGGACTTGTCGATCACGGCGTCGGCGCCCAGCGCCCGGGCCGCCTCGACCTTGTGGGCGCCGCCCACCACGCCGACGGAGCGGGCGCCGGCGATCTTCGCGAGCTGGAGCAGGGCGCCGCCGACGCCGCCCGCCGCCGAGTGGACGAGCACCGTCTGCCCTTTCTCTACCGCAGCACAAGGGATCAGCGCGTACCACGCCGTCAGGAAGACGGTCGGAAACCCGGCGGCCTCCTCCACCGTCCAGCCCCCGGGCCGCGGGAACACCTGGTCGGCCGGGACGACGACGCGGCTCGCGTAGCCGCCGAAGAGGGTGACCGCGATCACGTCGTCGCCGTCCGCCGTCCGTCCCGCCACTTCGAAGCCCGGCGTGATCGGCCAGCCGACGTAGTGCTTCGCCGACGTGTAGAGGCCCATCCGGACCACGCAGTCCGCATAGTTGACGCCGATCGCCTCGACTTCGACCGCCACCTCCCCCGGCCCCGCCCGCGGATCGGCGGCCTCTTCGATCCGCAGTCGCTCGTAGCCGCCGGGCTTGTGGATCACGACGTGTCGCATGGGGCCGGAGCCTACCCCGAACACGAACACGAACACGCACACGAACACGTACACCCTTGACCGGTGCTTCGCGGTAGCGGACGCTCTGCGGGTGAACGTCCTGCGTCGCCTGCTGGTCGCCGTCCTGGGCCTCGGGTCTGCCGCCGCCTTTCTCGCGGCGTTCTTCGGCCTGGCCGGGGGCTGGGGCTGGCGCGAGGGATGGGCGTACCTGGGGATCGTCGCCTTCGGGCACTCGCTCTCGACGCTGTGGGTGTGGCGGAGACAGCCCGAGGTGCTGCGGCGGCGAGGGGCCATCGGGAAGGGCACGAAACCGTGGGACGTGGTCTGGCTCGCGGGCTTCGCAGTGATCGTCCTGGGCATGCTCCTGGTTGCCGCGGCGGAGATCGGCCGGAGCGGCCCGGCGTTCGCCGAGCCGTGGCGGGTCCTCGGGATGGTGCTCTACGCGTTCTTCCTCGTCGTCCTCACGTGGTGCATGGTCGAGAACCCGTTCTTCGAGAAGACCGTGCGGATCCAGAAGGACCGGGAGCACCGTGTGATCGCGTCCGGCCCGTACCGGATCGTGCGGCATCCCGGGTACGCGGCGCTGATCCCGGGATTCCTCCTCGGGCCGCCCCTCCTGCTGCGCTCGAACGAGGCATTCCTCCCGGCCGCCCTCGGCGTCCTCTGGGTCGTCGTGCGTACCGCGGTCGAAGACCGTACCCTACGCTCCGAGCTCGAGGGGTACGAGGCCTACGCGCGGCGCGTTCGCTACCGTCTCGTGCCGGGACTCTGGTAGGACGGCACCATGGTGTTCGCGGAACGCATCGGCGGCTACGACCTGGTGGAGGAGCTCGGCGCCGGCGCCATGGGCTCCGTCTACCTGGGGCGGAAGGACGGCGAGCGGGTCGCCATCAAGATCATCCACGAGCGGCTCCAGGCGTCGGGCGACCTCATGGACCGGTTCGTGCGCGAGGCCCGGGCGGGCCGGCGCGTGCGACACCCCAACGTCGTGCGCACCTACGAGGCCGGTTCGGAGTCCATCGACGGGAAGACCCGGCACTACCTCGTCATGGAGTACGTGGAGGGGAAGGATCTCCGCGAACTCCTGGACGATCTCGA
>JAUXCH010000968.1 GCA_030618975.1 Planctomycetia bacterium | reverse complement strand
CGGGGTGGTGGCCGGCCTTGCCGTCTCGTCCAACGTCGCGGTGCCCGTCCTCCCGGACGGTGGGTTCGCCGACGGGGCCGTCGAGGTCGTCTTTGACGCCCGGGACGCAGAGACCTGCACCCAGGCGGAGGGGGGGACCTGGTACCGGGTGGCGGACGGTCGTGTCGCGAAGGCCTTCTGTCGGGAGGACGGGGAACGGGTCGTGATCGATCTCGTGGAGGGAGACGACGTGGCCGTGCAGGTGCGGCGCGTCGTTCCGTTCGCCTCCGCGCTCCAGGGGCAGGTCGTGCTCCACGCCGTCGGACTCGAGGTGGGGGGGCGGGCCGCGGCGTTCATCGGCGAGAGCGGGGCCGGCAAGTCGACCCTGGCGCGGGCACTCGACGGTTGCGGGCTTTCTCCTCTCGCCGACGACCTCTTGCCGTGCCGCGTCCGGGACGGCCACGTCTGCGTGCCCGTCGGGGGGACGGACGGGGACCGCTACCTCCCCCTGGCCGCCGTGGCCTTCCTCGAGCGGGAGCGCGGCTCGACTCGTGCGCGTCGGGTGCCCCTCGCAGGTTCCGAGTGTCTCCGGGCGCTCCTCCTGCACGGGTTCGGAGAGATGGAGGCGCCGCCTGCGTGGGATGCGCAGTTCCGCCTCTACGGGAGCCTTGCGGCCCAGGCGACGGCCTTCCGGCTGTGGGTGCCCGACGACCTCGGGCTCCTCCCTGCGGTTGCGAAGGCCCTCGTCGAAGACGAGATCCCGGCGATGCTCCGCCCACGCGAGCAGGGACCGTGAGCGGTCTCGCGGGGATCGTGCGCTGGGACGGGGGCCCCGTGGAGACCGCCGCCGTCGACCGGATGCTCGACCGCATCCGTCACCGGGGGCCGCACGGACTGCACTCGGTGGTGAACGGCTCCGTGGGGCTGGGCCACGCACACACGGCGATCGCAGCCCGGGAGGAGGGCTGGCGTCAGCCCCTGGCCTCCGCGGACGGCGCCCGGTGGATCGTGGCCGACGTTCGGCTCTACAACCGAGGCGAACTCCTCGATCGCCTCGAAGGGGCGGGCTGCGGGGCGGAGGACTCCGACGCCCGGCTGCTCCTCCTCGCCTACGAGCGGTGGGGCGAGTCGATGCTGGACGAGATCGACGGCGACTTCGCCTTCGCGATCTGGGACGGCCGGAAGCGGGTGCTCTTCGCCGCGCGCGATCCCTTCGGCGTGCGCCCGTTCTTCTTCCACGCCGGCCACGACGCGCTTGTTCTTGCCTCGGAACCGAAGCAGATCCTCGTGACCCTCGCGCGGCAGCCGCCGGTCGACGACGTCCTCGTCGGCGAGTACCTGTTCCAGGCGTTTCGGGATCTCGGGCGGACGTTTCACGAAGGGGTGCGGCGTCTGCGTCCGGGCCACGCCCTCGTCGCGCGAGCAGGCGCGGTCGCGGAGAGGCGGTGGTGGCAGCCCGACCCCTCGGCGCTCCTGCTTCTCGACGATCACCGGGAGTACGCGGAGAGGTTCGGAGCCCTGCTGAGCGAAGCCGTGGCCAGGCGGCTCCAGGTGCCCGGGAGGGTGCTCGCGCAGCTGAGCGGGGGGCTCGACTCGAGCTCGGTCGTCGTCTGCGCTGCCGAGCTCGAACGCGAGGGGCGCCCCGGCCTGGCGCAGGTCGAGACCGTCTCCGCCCTCTATCCCGGTACCGAGTGCGACGAGTCGCGCTGGATCGAGACCGTGACCCGAGCGGTCCCCTTTCGTGCGCACTCGTACGACCCGCTCGACGAACCCGTGGTCCCGCGACTGGACGAACAGTTCCTCGCG
>JAUXCH010000392.1 GCA_030618975.1 Planctomycetia bacterium | reverse complement strand
TGGACCACCAGCCGTCCGACGTGCTTGCGGGACCGGAGGACCTGGACGCCGTCTACGAGGCCCTGATCGAGGCGGGGGCCCGGGACTTCCAGGTGCATCTCGACCGGGGCCTCAGGATCGGCTTCGTGGTCCGCGACCTGGACGGGCGCACGCTCTTCGACCGGCGTCCGGAGGCGATCGTGGACCGTCTGCGCGATGCGCTGCGGGACCTGCTCCGGGCACGGGTTCCGACGCCCCCCAGCGCGGACCGGGAGGGGTAGGCCAGGGTGGGCACGCGCCGGCAGAGACGCATCCTCGGCAGCGTTCTCCTGGCCCTCCTGCCCGTTCTCCTCGTCGCCCTGCTCCTCACGCCGGTCGTGAGGGTCCCGCTCGGCCGGAGCCTCGAGACCCTCGGGCTCGACCTGCTCGCCTCCGACGCGGGCGATCTCCGTCTCGTGCTGGCGAACCCGCCGGAGGGCCTCGTGCCGGGCCACCCCGTCTACCAGGCGGGCGTCGACCGCGGCCTGTGGCCGGTCGCGTGGGTCGTGGCCGTGGAGCCCGAGGCCGTGCGCATCCGCTTCGCGCCCGGCGAGGCCGTCGGGGGCACCCGGTGGCGCCTCGTCGCGCTGGACGCGCCGACCGGGCTGGGCGACGCCTGGCAGCTCGCGGTGCCGCCGGAGGTCGCGGCGGATCTGGGCCCGCAGCTCTCGGCCCGCCTCGAGCGCCTGCTCTCGGAGGCCATCCTGCCCGAGATCCGGGCCCGCCTGCCGTCGTTCCTCGCGCGGATCGACCCGCGCAAGGACCCGCGGGCACGCGAGGTGCTCGGTGCCGTGGGGGCCGCCGTGGTGGAGCGCGTGAGGCCGTACGTGAACGACCTCGGCGACGCGGTCGCGCGCGACCTGAAGGATCACTTCGACCTGCTGGAGCGGCTGGGCCTGCTCTGGGGCATGGTGCGAGGCGACGCCCGCGGGCTCGCGAAGAAGCTCCTGCCGATCGCGGAGCAGAGCGCGCAGACCTGGTGGCTCGAACATCGGGACGAGGTGCTGAAGGCCGCCGGCGAAGCCGTGATGGACGAGGCCCCCCGCTGGCAGGGGTGGCTCACGAAGGAGGTCTGGGTCGCGGCGCGCGAGGAGCTCGCCGAGCCGCTGCTCGACGGGAAGCGGGAGCAGATCGAGGCCGCGGCGGACGACGCGATCCGGGTCGTGCTGCAGGCCGTGGTGGAGGCGCCGGGGGGCGGGTTCAGGACCCGGTTCGCCGCCGTCCTGAGGAGCCGCCTGCTGGAGAAGGACGAGCCGCTGCTCCTCCTGGAGGCGGTTGAGTGAAGGAGGCGGCGCGCCCCCTGCTCGTGGTGACCGACCTGTGCGTCGTCGCGGGCGGGCGGCGTCTGCTCGGCCCGTCGTCGTTCACGCTCCACGAGGGCGAGCGCGTCCTGCTCGTGGGCTCGTCCGGGTCCGGCAAGTCGCTCTTCGTGGACCTCCTGCTCGGCTTCGCCGAACCGGAGTCGAGCGGGCTCGAGGTGACGGGCAGCATCGAGCTCGACGGCGAGGAGATGCTCGGGCGCGAGGGCGGCGCGGGCACGATGGGGGTCGGCGCCGTGTTCCAGGTGCACGCACCCGGGCTGTTCGACGATCTCTCGGTCGCCGACAACCTGCGCTTCGGCTCGCTCGACTCCGAGGCCGTCGCGGCCACGGCCTCCCACCTCGGCATCGAGCCGATCGATCGACGCTCGGTCGACTGCTCGGGCGGGGAGCGCGTCCGCGTGGTGCTGGGACGAACGCTTCTCTCGGGGTCCGACGTGCTCATCTGCGACGAGCCCACGTCGGGCCTGGACGCGGGATCGATCGCCCGCGTCGTGGACGCGATCCGGTCGAGCCACCGGAGACTCACCCTGGTCGTGACGCACGACTACGAGGCGTTCGCCGAGTTTCCGGATCGCATCCTCTTCCTCGACCCCGCCCGCCGGGAGATCCGTCCGATCGAACCGGTCACCGACGCGCTCGCAGAGGTGCGGCGGGCGCTCGCCACCTCCGCGCCGCCGCCGCCGTCGGTCCCGCCGCGCCGGGTGCCGCTGGGGGAGAGGCTGCGCACGGCGTGGCTACGCCGGGCCGAGCGCGCGGCCGAGACGCTCGGCGACGCCCTGAGCTCCCTGGCCGCGCCGTGGGCGTGGACGCGGCTCGCGCAGCCCCTCGACGGCCCCCGGATCCGACGGGCGCTGAGGCGCCACCTCGCGCCGGGCGTAGCGGCGTTCGTCGGCACGAGCGCGATGCTCGTCGCCCTCACCGCGACCTACTTCCTGTTCGAGCGGATGCCGCAACGAGAGTACGCCGAGCCGCTCTTCCTCGACGACCTGCTCGCCGGCCTCGGTCTCATCCTCGTTCGCGTGGCGGTGCCCCTGATCGTGTCCGTGCTGCTGGCGGCGAAGCTCGGCGCATCGACGGCCGCCCATCTCGGGCACATGAGCCTCACGCGGCAGGTCGACGCCCTACGGCTCCTCGGCGTGCCGCTCAGGCGCCACCTGCTGCTGCCCGCCGCCGCCGGCCAGCTCGCGGCCTCCTGGGTGCACACGGCGTTGGCGCTCGTCCTCGCGTTCCTGACCTCGCTGCTGGTGTTCCTCTGGGACCATCCGGGCTGGTCGTCGCTCTACTTCCGCGATGCGTGGCTGAAGGAGGTCGAACCCTCGGATCTGCTCTGGCTCGCTGCGAAGGTGGGCGTCTCGGCGCTGGCCGTCGCCGTCATCGCCTTCCGCGCGGGCGTCGAGCCGAAGCGCACGCCCGGCGCGGTCGTGGACGGCATCCACGCCACGTTGCTGCGAGGCCTCCTCGTCGTACTCGCCATCCACGCGATCTTCGCGTTCCTGGAGTTCACGTAGGCGGGCCGCTCTCGCTACGAAGAGTCGTCGTCCTGGAACAGGGCGCCGAGGTCCCTGCGGTACTCGCGGACGATGGCGAGCCAGTCACCGACGTTCGAAATGCTCTGCCCGGTGAGTTCGTTGAGCGCCCCCGGCAGCACGCGGGAGAGCGCGGTCCAACGGGCCGTGCCGGCGCTCCCGTTCTTGCCGGGGAGGTAGGCGTCCTGGGTGCTGCGGCCGCGCTTGGGCGCGGCGGGCATGTCGCGCTTCAGGGTCTTGGCGAGCTCCTCGACGACGCGCTTGCGGTAGCGCTTGCAGTGACCGAACTTGCCGAGGGCCTGCACGGCCTTCGCGGCCACCGCGTAGTTCTTCGACTTGTCGACGATCCTGAGGAGCGGCGGCACCAGCGCGCCGTCGGCCACGCCGCCTGCGGCGTCGATCGCGGCCAGGGTGCACTTCTGGCGGCGCACGTCCTTGGTCGGCTTGAGGAACGGCTTGAGGTACCGCGCGCAGTCCTCGTGGCCCATCAGGCCGAGGGCGTCGAGCGCCGCGATGCGCACGACGTCGTCGCGGAGCTTCGTCAGGGAGCCGACCTGCTTGATCAGCCGATCCTGGATCTTCGTCCCGTCCGGCGTCCCCTCGGCTTCCCTGAACAAGGCCACCGTGCGCTGGAGGTCCGCCTCCAGCTCGCGGGACGCCTTGTCCCGTCGATGCGCCTCGACCTGGTCCTGGTGGTCGGCGACGCGTTCTCGGAACGTGTCGTCGGCGCGCGCCGCCGCTGCCTGGCCGATCAGCAGAAGAGCCGCGATCCGGACGGCTCCCCCCACATGGATGGTTCTCTTCTCCACGGTGTCCCCCTTCCGTCTGCCCGTCTCGTTCGTGAGCGTTGGTTTCGACGCCTCCGGTTGCCCGGGGTTCCGCAGCCAATCTTCCAGAACGTGAGAATCAGACGCAGGTTGGACGACAACCGGGGCAAAGGCCCTGCGGGAGGCGGGACGGAAGGCACGGAAACACCCCGGCGTTCGATGGGATCGGCCGCCCCGCGTCCGTATCCGCGCCGTGGACTACGATTGCGAGGACCAGGCAGCCGGAGAGCTTCGTGACGACCGTGGAGTCCCCGTTCGCGCGGTCCTGGGCGGAGGGCGAGGACATCGTCGCGGTGGGAGGACGCTTGGGTCCCGACGTCGTCCTGGACGCGTATCGACACGGCGTGTTCCCGTTCTACGACGAGGCCCAGCCCGTGCTCTGGTGGTGCCCCGATCCGCGGGCCGTCCTGCCGCTCGACGCCGTGCACGTCTCCAGGCGACTGCTTCGCACGGTGCGGCGCGGGGGCTGGGAGATCACCGTCGACCGGGACTTCGAAGCGGTGATGCGCGCGTGCGACGAGGACCGTCCGGACGGCACGTGGATCCACGACGAGATGGTGACGTGCTACCTGGAGCTGCACCGCAGCGGCGACGCGCACTCCCTCGAGGTCAGGCGCGACGGAGTGCTCGTCGGCGGGATCTACGGCGTCGCGGTGGGGGGGGTGTTCTCGGCGGAGTCGAAGTTCCACCGGGAGCGCGACGCCTCGAAGGTCGCGCTCGTCCACCTGGTCCGACGCCTGGCCGAGCGCGGCTACGCCCTCCTCGACGTGCAGTTCCTGACCCCGCACCTCGAGCGCTTCGGCTGCGTGGAGGTCCCGCGCGCGGAGTACCTCGCGCGCGTGCGAGAGGCTGTCGAGACGGGGGCGGTGTTCGCCTAGACGTTCCGGGCGATTCGCAGCCGGGCCTGCGCGGAGACGAGGCGTCGGTCGCGGGCCTGGAACTCCTCGGTGGTCGTGGGGACGGTCGCGAGGGCCTCGTCGAGGTCCTTCTGCGCCTCGGCCGCGTCCACCTTTTCGGCGGGAAGGATGCCGTCGGCGAGCACGGTGACCTCGTCGTCGAGCACCTGCGCCACGCCGCCCTGGAGGAACCACCGGTGCGTCTCGCCCGCGGGCGTCTTCACGCGCAGCTCGCCGTAGCCGATCGCGCCGACGAACGGGGCGTGCCCCCGCAGGAACGCGACCTCGCCGTCGTACCCGGGTACGACGACCGACTCGGCGGTGCCCTCGAAGGCGCTGCCTTCGGGGGTCACCACGGCGACGTCGAGCGAGGAGCGGGCGGAGTCGGACATGCCTAGACGCCCATCTTCTCGGCGGCCGCGGCCGCTTCCTCGATCGCGCCCACGTACATGAACGCGGACTCGGGGAGGTGGTCCCACTTGCCCTCGCACAGCTCCTTGAACGACCGGATCGACTCGGCGAGAGGCACGTTCTTCCCCTCCTTGCCCGTGAACACCTCGGCGACGAAGAAGGGCTGCGAGAGGAAGCGCTCGATGCGGCGCGCGCGGTCCACGAGGAGCTTGTCCTCCTCGCTGAGCTCCTCGACGCCCAGGATGGCGATGATGTCCTGGAGCTCCTTGTAGCGCTGCAGGATTCGCACCACCTCGCGCGCGACGGTGTAGTGCTCCTCGCCCACGATCTGCGGGTCGAGGATGCGCGAGCTGGAGGCCAGCGGGTCCACG
>JAUXCH010000429.1 GCA_030618975.1 Planctomycetia bacterium | reverse complement strand
GAACGAGATCCTCGACCCCAAGCCGTGGCCGGCGGACCGCGAGGTCCCCGCTCCTCCCGACTGGCTCCTGAAAGCGATCGGGAGGCGGGCGCGGAGGCGTCTGGAGGGCCGGGGAAAGAAGCCCGGGCCGAAGACGGGTCCCGGGGGCCGAGGGGGGACGCACGCTCCGCCGCCCCCGCGGTTGCCGCCCGGACCTGCGTCGGACCGGGGTCCACCAGAGCGGCCTCCTCCGTAGCAGCCTGCAGTGAAGTCCCTCCGCCACCCACCGGCGCGGCGTGGCGCGCCTGCTACTTCAGGAGCTTGCGGATCGCGTCCTCGTCGAAGCCGACGACGGCCTTGCGGCCGCGGAGGAGGACGGGGCGGCGGAGGAGGTTGGGCTCCTCGAGGGCGGCCTTGACGAAGGTCGACTTCGCCGGGGCCTGCTCCTTCCAGCCCTTCTCCTTGGCGGTCTTGTGCCGCGTGTTGAGCACCTCGGCGACGCCGCCTGCCACGTCCACGATGCGCGTGATCTCGGCGCGCGTCAGCGGCTCCTTGGCGTAGTTTCGCTCCTCGACGTCGGGATCGAGATCCAGCACGAACACGCGTGCCTTCCGACAGGTCGTTCAGGTGCGCTTGCAGAAGAACGTGGCGACCATGGGGTTCCCTCCTGGGGCACGGTGCGACAACCCGGCAGGGGCTCCGGGGGCAGCACGAACGGGTTGAACGTCGTCGGACAGGGCCTTGCGGGCCTAGAGCTTTCGTCCCCCCATCAAGCGGCGCGAAACCTCGCCGATGAGCGTGCGCGGGGCGAGCCGCTCGACGAAGAGCAGGGCCCGGTTCGAGAAGCCGGTGACGACGGTCGGCTTCCCGCGCCTCAGGCCCCTCAGGCCGAGGCGCGCGACCTTCACCGCGGACATGCGCCGTTTCAGGAACGGTCCGAGGTTCTTGTAGCCGGCGGCGTCGAAGAACTCCGTATCGGTGACGCCGGGGCAGAGCGCCGTGACGGCCACCATCGTGTGCTTGACCTCCTGGTAGACGCTCTCCGACAGGTTCAAGAGATACGACTTCGTCCCCGCGTAGGCGGCCTGGTAGGGGGCCGCCTGGAAGGCCGCGACGCTCGCGACGTTCAGCACGCCGCCCCGGTCGCGCTTCACCATGCCGGGGAGGAGGCGGCGCAAGAGCACCGTGGCGGCCGTGACGTTCACAGCGATCATCGCAGCCGTCCGCTCCTCGGAGCTGCGGACGAAGGAGCCCGGCACGGCGAAGCCCGCGTTGTTGACCAGCACGTCGACGTGCCCGAGCGCCGCATCGGCCGCCTCGATCACCCGCTCGACGCCGTCCGGGTCGGCCAGGTCGGCCACTACGAGGTGGGCCTCCTTCGCACCGCGCCTCGACAGGTCCTCGCAGAGCTCGACGAGGCGGTCCTGGCGCCTGGCGGTGACGACGAGGCGCGCCCCCTCGTCGGCGAGGAGCCTTGCGATCTCGCGGCCGATGCCCGCGCTCGCGCCCGTCACCAGGCAGCCGAGATCCGTGAACTCGTCGATCCGGCCCACGCTAGCGATCGTCCCCCGCCGCAGGCGGCTCGTCCGCCGGAGGCGGCGCGTCTGCCGGAGGCGTCTCGTCTGCCGGAGGCAGCGCGGTCCAGTCGGGCTCGGTGACGGCATCGAGCTCGGCGACCGTCCAGGACTTCGTCCTCTCCTGGGTCGCTTCGCGCGTCGCGGCCACGCTCTCGGGCGGGACGGGGCCGGCGTCGTTGCCCCAGGCCTGGCGGATGAAGGTGAGCACCGCGCCGAGGCGCTCGTCGTTCAAGCGCGCGGCGAAGTACGGCATGTTGCCGTCGTAGCTCGCGCCCAGGACCTCGATCGGCCCCTCCAACCCGTGGAGCACGATCCGCTTAAGCTGCGCAGGCTCACCCGTAACCCAGGGCGAGGCGGCGAGTGGCGGGTACTGGCCCGGTTGGCCCTGCCCCGCCGCCTGGTGGCAGGAGACGCAGTGGGCCTTGAAGAGCTTCTCGCCGAGCACGACGGGGTCTACCGGGCCGGCCTCGGCGGCGCCGACTCCGTACGGCCGGGGGTTCTGCTCGAGGACGTCGCCGCGCCAGCCGCCCGCATAGTGCACGGTGTACGCGCCGCCCCAGAAGAGAAGAGCGCCGAACAGGAACGTCACCCAGAGCGGAATCGGCTCGCGGCCGTCGTGCGGCTCGCGCATCTCGCGCAGGATCGGCAGGTGGAGCTCGCGAACACTCGCACGCTCGGGCTTGGAGTCCTGCAGCGTCTGCGGGTCGGGGACCTTCTCGTCGGGAGCCATGTTCAGTCCTCGATCTCGTAGCTCTGGTCGAGCCGCTGCAGATACTTCACGAGGTCCCGGGCCCCGGGCTTCGGCACCACCTCCCAGCCTTGCTCGACCGCCCACTCGCCCTCGAGCTTCAGGGCGTCGGGCGCCCGCGCGCCCGTGATCTTCCGCTTCTCGAAGAGGAACGGGTGCGGCGGCATGTTGGAGCCCGGAGAGGTGATCTCGGGGTCGTACAGGTGTCGGTAGTGCCACTCGGCGCTGGGCTGGCGAACGCCGATGTTCGACAGGTCGGGCCCGGTCCGCATCGTGCCGAGCTGCTGGGGCACGTCGTAGATGTAGTCCTTCGGGTGGCTGCGGCGCGAGCCCCATCCGCGCTCCAGGTCCGCGTTCCAGTCTCCCCCGCGCACCTGCTGGCTGTGGCAGTACACGCAGCCGTTCGCGACGTACACGCGCATGCCGCGCTCCTCCTCGCCACTGAAGGGAGCGGGGTGCAGCTCCCCCGTGATCTCGTCCCGCTGCGACTGCAGGCCCTTCAGTTGCTCGTTCGGGATGAAGACGAGCGCAACCCAGGACGCGGCGAAGGTGAGGAAGACCCCCAGGAAGAGCCAGCTCGCGTAGTTCATGCCCGCTCCTCCCCCCCCGCCGGCGTCTGTGTCGTCGTCGCCGTCGTCGTCGCCAGCGCCGGCGTTGCCGTCGCGGGCAGCTCGTGGAAGAGCGTGGGCCCGCCGCGACGCTGCTTGCCCCACGCGTGCACGTTGCGGACGACGAGGATGACGAACGCGACGTGGCCCACGAGGATCAGCACGCCGGTGAGCGAGCGGAGCACGAGCCAGGGGATGGTGCCGGCGACGATGTCGAGGAAGGGCACCGCGCCGTTCTGCACCTCGAACCCGCCGAAGAACTCGTACACGCCGCCGAAGAACCCGTGCTCGTCCATGAGCGATCCGAGCGAGGCACTCGCCTGGTTCATCTCGAAGCCCTGGATCATGCCGCCGATCGAGAGGACGAGGAACATGAGGGTGATGCCCACCGCCGTCGTCCAGAAGTGGATCTTGATGAGGCGGCTCGATGCCCACTCGCGTCCGGTGAGGCGGGGCACGATGTAGTAGATGGCGCCGAACATGATCATGGTGAAGAAGGCGTAGACGCCCAGGTGGGCGTGGCCGATCGTGTGGTGCGTGAAGTGGAAAGGCTCGTTGTAGACGCGGAGGGCCATGAAGGCGCCCTGGAGGCTCACGATCGTGTACGCCATCGACCCGAACACGACGAACCTCAGCGTCGGGCTGTAGCGCAGCAGGTGGAAGCTCCCGCGCATCGTCATGTGGTGGTTCACGGCCACCGTCGCGACGGGGATGATCATCATCATGCTGCCCACGGTGGAGACCGTGACGAGCCAGGCGGGCACGGGGCCGCTGATCAGGTGGTGGATGCCGGCCCAGTTGTAGAAGGCGGCGAGCGTCCAGAAACCCATGATCGAGAGGTAGTAGGAGTAGATCGGACGCCCGATGACCTTGGGGATCAGGTAGTAGGCGGTCGCGAGTCCGATGGGCGTGAACCAGAGGCCGAGCACGTTGTGGCCGAACCACCAGTTGATGGCCGCCTGCGGCACGCCCTTCACGGGCACCAGGAGAAGCAGGACCTGGACGGTGGCGTAGAGCCACGGGAACCAGAACAGCGCGCCGAACATGTACCACTGCGAGACGTAGACGTGCTCGACACGACGCTGAGCGAACGTCATGAGCGCCCACACGGCGGTGATCGCGAAGCCGACGAAGAGCAGGAACGCGACGTACGTCGGGAACTCCAGCCACTCGATGCCCTGGCTGTCTCCGGCCAGGATGGCGATCGTGCCGAGGAGGAGGCCCAGGTTCCAGAAGCCCGCCGCGAAGACCAGCGCGGCGGGCCAGCGAAGCGGGACACGACTCAGTCGCGCCATCAGCCAGAGCATCACGCCGATGGCTGCCATCGCGCCCCAGCCGTAGGCGACCAGGTTCAGGTGGACGGGGCGGATGCGGCCGAAGGTGAGCCAGGCCTGCTCGGCATGCATGCCCGGGATGTGGAGCTTGAGGCTCGCGACGAGGCCGAACACGGTGGCGACGAGCAGCCAGAAGAGGCTGCTTGCGAACCACACCAGGCAGGGAACGGCGCAGCTCTCGTCGATGCGGGCGCGCTCGCTGACGATCTCCGGCGGCGGCGGCTCGGGGGTCGCCGGACGCACCAGCACGGCCGCGCCGCCGGGACTCGTGGACTCGATGGAGCTCATCCGACCTGCGCCCCCTTCCGATTCGTCTCCGCAACCTCGCGCATCCCGGGAAACACGTCGGTCAGACGGCCCTCGGGTTCGTCGGCGTCGAAGATCGCGGCAGCCTGCTCCTTGAAGTTCCTGAACTCACCCTTGCGCACGGCCCACCAGAAGGCGAGCACCACGGACGTGCTGAAGAGGCCGAGGAAGGTGAAGACCAGGATGTAGTAGACCGTCAGCACGACCTCATCTCCCCTCCCCGCGCTCGTCGATCAGCTTCTCGACCGCGAGATCGATCGGGATCCGCACGAGGCCTTCCTCCCGGTCGACCCAACCGTACGTCGAGAGCATCTCCGCCTCGTGGGCCCGGACCTCTTCGAGGAGGGCTGCGGGGGTGGGCGCGTCCTCGGCGACCGGAACGTTCGGGACGGGCTCGCCCGTCGAGAGCATGCCGAACAGCATGGCAAAGATCACGAGGACGCCGAGGAGCGTCCCCACCACGCCCAGGGTGATCCGGAGGGCGGCGGGGCGCCCGCTGCGGCGAGG
>JAUXCH010000290.1 GCA_030618975.1 Planctomycetia bacterium | reverse complement strand
CCCGGGGACCTTCGGGAAGCCGTCCGAGCCCGTCGCGCCGGGCGGCGCCGTCACGCCCACGCCGGCGCCGACGGAGACGGTCGTGGCCCACGTCGAGGGCCGCGGCACGAGCGGCGGCCGACCGTATCTCCGCGTCCACACGATCCGGCCCAAGCGTTTCTACTGCAAGAAGCAGCGCCTCTACTACCCCCCGGGTCAGCTCTCCGGCGACGTGGCGGTCTGCACGTTCATCGAGGAGACCGTCACGGTGGACGACCCCGACGAGCGACTGTCCACGGGAGGCAGCATCGCGCCGGGGGATCCCGAGTTCCGGGTGAAGATCCACGTGAGCGGGAGCCGGAACCAGGCGGCGGGAACCTTCCGGGGGCACGTGCTCGAGCCGCGGTTCCTGCGCTGCAGGCGCTGGACGGTGCAGTTACCCGCGGGGGAGCGAGACAAGATCCCCGACATGCGAACCTGCCACAACGTGATGGTCACGGTCAAGGTGACGTCCGCGACGGCGACGACGATCCCCGGGAGCGACGTGCAGCGGATCCAACGCATGTCCGGGTCGTGGTCGCCGGGGACGGACGCAGCGGCGAACGTGCCGCAGCCGCTCCACCTCTATCTGGACCGCCAGGAGACGGGCGATCCGCCGGAGGTTCGTTTCGTGGTGCCCATGGCGGCCGTCACGAACGTCGGCGAGACGACGATCGGCGGCCAGATCGAGGGCGCGATCGGGCTCGCCGAGGAGTGGGCTGCGATCCGTGCCTGGGTCCTGGGCGAGGGTCCCCCCCCGGCGCTGGTCTGGGCGCTGGGGAGCGCGTTCACCGGCCTCGACGCCGGAGACACGGTGGGGGTCGAGTTCCAGCCCTGGCAGCTGCCCCTCCTGGGTGGTGACTGGTACTTCGTCTTCCGGGTGGAGACGGCGGGCGACGAGATCGAGGCGAACGACGTCGGGGAGATCTTCTTCACGACGGAGACGGAGGAGCCGCTTCCGCCCCTTCCCACCGACTGACGAGCGGCACCCACCGGTCACGGCGGCGCCGTCCGCGGGTCGCCGTTTCCGGGGGGCGGATCCGGCGGGTCAGGCGCCCGGCTTCGTGGCGTACGCATCCAACGGGATGTGGAGCGAGTTGGCCATGTCGCCGAACAGGCGCGCGAGGCCCATCAGGAGGCTCAGGTTGACGACCTGCTCCTCGCTGTAGTGCTCGCGCAGGCGGGCGTACTGCTCGTCCGTGATCGTCCGCGAGTCCGTCGCGTAGACCGCCGCGTACTCGATCACGGCCCGCTCGGCGGCGGGGAAGCGGTCGTACGGACCGTCGCTGATCAGGAGGCGCAGCTCGGCCTCCTCGATGCCCACCTGCAGGGCGAACGCCTTGTGCATCGTCAGGCAGTAGTGGCTCTGCAGCGCGTAGGCGACGCGGATGATCGCCAGCTCGACCACGCGCGGAGGCAGGGAGGTCTGCTCGTAGACGGCGGTGAACAGCTCGAGCAGGGGGCGCAGCGCGGGCGGATGGTGGGCCACGGTGCCGAAGAGGTTCGGCACCTTGTGGAACTTCTCCTCGAGGGAGTCGTAGATCGCCTGGATCCCGGGCGTCGCCGCGTCGCGGCCCACGATGCGGATGCGGTCCATCGGCTGGCCCTCCTCGAGGCGGTCCTGCTCCCGACCCCGATCCTACGGCCCCGCACGGGCTCGAACCGTGAGGCCCCAAGTCCTGCACTTCGAAGCCCTTGCGTGCTCCGGCGCGCTCCGCATCGAGCTCGGGCTCATCCGAGCCTGAGATCGATCAGGAACGCGAGGAGCATCGCGGCCGCACCGACCTCGTAGGGGACCTGCAGGCCGACGCCGAGCAGCACACCGCCGGCGAGGGGACCGACGATCCGGGCCAGGCTCTGGACGGACTGGTTCACCCCCTGCACCTCGCCCTGCGTTCCTTGCCGGGCCCGCTGCGAGAGGAGGCTCGCCACCGACGGCGTGATCATGGCCAACCCGAAAACCGCCACCGGAGCCACCGCGCCGAGCAGCCACGGGCTCTTCGCGTAGCCGATCGCGAGCAGGCCCAGCGCGAGACAGAGGGTGCCCATCCTGATGAACCGGCGTTCCCCGACGCGCTTCATGTACCGCCGGACGAACCAGCCCTGGGCGACGATCAGCCAGAAGCCGATGTAGGCGAACAGCCAGCCGTTCGCCAGGGGCGTCCAGTTCTCGAACCGCTCGTGCGCGAGGAGCGCCAGGGTCGACTCGAAGATCGCGAACGCGCTCACCGAGATGAACGAGACGAGCAGGAGCGTACGCGCGCCCTCCAGGCGCAGCACGCGGCCCAGGGAGCCGGTACGCAGCCGACCTTCCTCCTCGTGGGGGGCCGCGTGGCGCTCGGGTTCGGGCAACACGAGCAGGCAGTGCACGAAGGCGAGGGCGGAGAAGCCCGCGGCGAGGAATCCCGGGGCCATGGAGCCGAGGACGTGGTGCCCCAGGCCGCCGAGGGCCGGACCCAACGTGAAGCCCACCCCGAACGCCGTGCCCACGAGGGCCATCCCGCGTCCGCGTTCCTCGGTCGAGGTCACGTCGGCGATGTAGGCGAACGCCGTCGTGACCGTGCCCCCGAAGACTCCCGCGGCGATCCGGGAGACGAAGAGCACGGCGAGGGGGGCGGGCGTCGTCTCCGCGAGCGCGAAGAGCGTGTAGGACAGGACGGATCCGAGGAGACCCACGAGGATCACCGGCCTCCGGCCTATGCGGTCCGACAACCTGCCCCACAGCGGCGCGAAGAGGAACTGCATCGCGCTGAACGAGGCGAAGAGCAGGCCGACGGTCGCTTTCGAGGCGTCGTAGTCCTCCGCGTAGAGGGGCATCAGCGGGAGGATCAGCCCGAAGCCCAGCAGGTCGATCATCACGGTCAGGAAGATCGCGAGCAGGGGGGATCGGCGCATGGGGGGGGGCTCTCTCCGAACGCGGATTCCAGGAGCCGGAAGAGCGGGGTCCTCCACCGCGCCTGCCGCTTCCGTGGCATCATCTCAGCACGATGAAGATCTACACGCGCAAGGGCGACGAGGGCTCCACCGGTCTTTTCGGGGGGGCGACGGTCAGCAAGGCCGATCCGCGCGTCGAGGCCTACGGGCTCGTCGACGAGGCGAACGCCGTGCTCGGCTGGGCCCGGACTGCGGGCCCGCCGCCCCGGGTGGACGAGGTCCTCCAGCAGGTCCAGCAGACGTGTTTCGCCGCCGGCGCCTGGCTGGCCTCGGGCCCGGGCGCGGATCCCGGCATCCAGGCGATCACCGCCGGCGACGTGGAGGCCCTCGAGCTCGCCATCGACCGGCTCGAGGAGGGCCTTCCGCCGCTGAAGCACTTCGTCCTCCCGGGAGGGGGGGAAGCGGGGGCCCGGCTCCACGTGGCGCGCACCGTCACGCGGCGTGCGGAACGGGCCGTCGTCGCGCTCGCCGCCGTCGACGACGTGCCGGCGCCGATCCTCGCGTGGCTGAACCGGTTGTCGGACCTCCTCTTCGTGGCTGCGCGCGCCGCGAACGCCGACGCCGGCGTCGACGAGACCGTCTGGGCACCGAGGACCTCGTGAGCGGTTCGGCCCTGGAACGCGGCGCGGGACTCCTCCCTCGCCCCGATCGGAGCGTCGTCCGCGTCGCGGGTGCCGATCGCGCCGACTACCTGCACCGCATGCTCTCCCAGGACGTCGCGGGGCTCGCCGCCGGGCACGCGGCCGACGCGTGCGTCCTCACCCCGCAGGGCCGCCTGGTCGGAGTGCCCGTGGTCCTCCACGCGGGCGACGCCCACCTGCTCGACCTGGACGCGGCGACGGTGGCCGACGTCGTCGCCCTGCTCGAGCGCACGGTCATCACCGAGGACGTGACCTTCCAGGACCTCGGCCGTGAGATCGTCCGTTTCACGCTCGCCGGCGCGCGTGCGCCCGACCTGATCGCGGCGCTCGTCGACGAGGTGCCGGCGCCGGGCCACCACGTCGTCGCATCGGTCGCCGGCGCGGAAGTGCGCGCGCTGCGCCGGGATCTCGGCGCGCGCCCCGGCTTCGAGCTGTTCGTCGCCGCCCCGGGGGCGGACGCCGTGGTCGCCGCCCTCGCCGACGCGACGCCGGTGGACGTGACGGAGTGGGACGCCCTGCGCGTCGCGGAACGGATCCCCGCCTGGGGCGCGGAGCTCGGCCCCGAGGTGATGCCGCTCGAGGCCCGGCTCGGCGACACGGCCGTCTCGTTCACGAAGGGCTGCTACCCGGGCCAGGAGCCCGTCTCGATGGCCCACCACCGCGGGCATCCCGCGAGTCTGCTGGTGCGCGTGGCCCTGGAGGGAGGCGGTGCCCCCGGGCGCGGCACCGCGCTGCTCGCGGACGGCCGCGAGGTGGGGCGCCTGACCACCGTCGCGGGCGTCTTGGCGCTGGCGACCCTGCGCTGGGACCGGGTGGCGGAGGGGAGCGTCGTGGCGCTCGAGGGTGGCGGGACGGCGAGGATCCTGGATCCCCGCTGATCCCGGAAACGGCGTAGGCTCTCCTGCCGGAGGACCGTGGAGCATGACCGGCGTCGACGTACTCGCGGAGCGCCTGCGCGCGGCCTTCGCCGCGCACCCCGTCCTCGGGGGGCGGAAGAAGCTGAAGGTCTCCGCGTTCCAGGGAATCACCGTCCTCGTCCTGTCGTGTGCGGCCTCGTGCGCCGTCGCTCTCGCAGGCGACCCGTCCGAAGAGCGTTCCGTCCTCCGCGAGAGTCTGTCGGCTTTCGAGAAGCTGGAGGGCGAGATGCCCCGGGAGGCGTGGATCGCGCAGCAGAGCGGCGCGGGACTGGCGTGGAGCGAGAGCTACCGGCTCATGGCGTACGTCGCCATGTTCGAGGGCACGGGCGACGTCCGGTACCTGGATGCCGTGGTGGACCGCATCGACCAGGTCCTGAAGATCCGAGACGACAAGCGGGCGTTGAAGGACGAGGTTCGGGCCCGCGTCCTGCCTGCGTGGTCCTCCACGAGGTACACCCAGGGCACGCCGTACGCCTGGATCGTCCACGCGGGCATGATCACGTATCCGATCGCCCGCTGCGCCTACGTGGTTCGGCGTGACGCCCGCTTGCGCGACCGATTCGGCGCGCGGGCCGACGAATACGTCGAGGCCGTGGAGGAAACGGTCCAGGCGTTCGAGCACGCGTGGAGGGAAGACGAGGCGAAGCGGGAAGGGTGGTACCACGGCGACACCCTGAAGAGAGGGCTCCCGCTCAACATGCAGAATGCGATGGGGCGGACCCTGGTCGCCCTCTGGCTCACGACGGGGAAGGAGCCGTACAAGGAGCAGGCGGAGAAGCTGGGCACCTTCTTCAAGAACCGCCTTCGCAAGGACGGGACACGCTACGTCTGGTCCTACTGGCCGGACGACGACGGCGTGGAGGACGTCTCTCACGGGTCGATCAACGTGGACTTCGCCTTCACCTGCTTCCGTGCCGGGATCGTCTTCACGAAGGAGGACATGCTTCGGTTCGCCGAGACCCTCGAGGCCTGCAGCCGAGGGAGCGAGGGGTTTTCGAGAAACGTCGACGGCCGAGGAGATCTCAGGTACTCGGCCCAGGTGGGGAACTGGGGCCACCTGGGGTTCGTCGCGCCCGAGGTGCGAGACCTGCTCCATCGCTACTACCGTGAACACGGGTCGTCCTCGACGCTTGTGGCCGCCTATCTCGTGGAGACGAACGAACCGCTGCGGTACGACGAGGTGCTTGCCGGGCCGGAAGAACGGGTGGCCGGTGACTGACCGGCCCCGGGTCCTCGCCCGAGGATCCCGCGGCACTCGTCGATTCCGGGCGTGGTAGGCTCCCGCGCGCGGAAGTTCTCGAGGAGGTCCGGGCATGGGTTCTCGCCTCGCCGGTCGTCATGCGCTGGTGACCGGGGCGTCGCGTGGACTCGGGGAGGCGATCGCGACGCGACTTGCCCGGGAGGGCGCACGCGTCGCGCTCGTCGGGCGGACGGTCGTGGATCTCGAGCGGGTGGCGGCCGCGATCCTCGACGGCGGGGGGGCGGCCGACCTCGTCGCCGTCGACGTCACGGACCGCGAGGCGTCCGCGCGGGCCGTCGCCGCGCAGATCGAGGAACACGGGCCGATCCACGTCCTGGTCAACAACGCGGGCGGGAACGTGCGGAAGTCCGCCGAGGAGTTCACGCTCGAGGAGTGGGACGGGCTGGTCGCCCTGGCCTTGACCGCGCCGTTCCAGTGGTCGCGGCTGGTCTTCGACGGCATGCGGGCCGAGGGCTTCGGGCGCATCGTGAACGTGTCGAGCGTCGCGGGACTGCGGGCGCTGCCGACGGGGGCGCCGTACGCGGCCGCGAAGGCGGGGCTCAACCAGCTGACCATGAACCTGGCGCGTGAGTGGGGGCCGCACGGCATCACCGTGAACGCGGTGGCGCCCTGGTACGTGCGCACGCCGCTGACCGAGGGGGTGCTCTCCGACCCGGCCTGGCTGGAGACCGTGCTTGCCTGTACGCCCACGGGCCGCATCGGCACGCCCGAGGACGTCGCGTCGGCGATCGCCTTCCTCTGCTCGCCGGAGACCGGCTGGATCAACGGCGTCTGCCTGCCGCTCGACGGCGGCTTCACCGCCGCGGCGTTCTTCCCCCCTGCACGAT
>JAUXCH010000952.1 GCA_030618975.1 Planctomycetia bacterium | reverse complement strand
TTCCTCAAGGGTGCGGGCGCCGGAGCGCTCGGGCTGGCGGCAGGCCGGCCCCTGCGCGCGCTCGCCGAGGGGGCGCCTGCGGGGCCCGCGGCGAAGCCGCTCAACTGGACGTGGGGACGCATCCTTGCCGACTGGGACGCGGACCGCACCGCGCGGTACCTGGACGAGGTCGCAGAGGCGGGCATCGGCGCCGTCCTGATGGGGGGGCGGCTCGACGGCGACGCGATCTGCCTGGCGCATGCAAGGGGGCTCGAGATCCATCACTGGCGCTGGACGCTCTGCCGTCGCGGCAAGCTCTTGCAGGAGCACCCCGAGTGGTACGCCGTGAACCGCAAGGGCGAATCCACCGCCGAGAAGCCGCCCTACGTGCCCTACTACCGCTTCCTCTGCCCGACGCGCGACGAGGTCGTCGAGTACCTCGTGAAGGACTACGCCCGGGTCGCGGCGCGCGAGGGGCTGGACGGCGTGCACCTCGACTACGTCCGCTACCCCGACGTGATCCTGCCGCGCGCGCTCTGGAAGAAGTACGACCTCGTGCAGGACGAGGAGCTTCCCGCGTTCGACACCTGCTACTGCGAGGTCTGCCGGAAGGCCTTTCGCGACGAGCACGGCGAGGATCCGCTGGCGCTGCCCGATCCGCCCGCCTCCGAGGCGTGGCGGCAGTTCCGCCTCGACCGCCTCACGCGGCTGGTGAACGAGATCGCGAAGGTCGTGAAGCCGCTGGGCAGGCAGCTCACCGCCGCGGTGTTCCCCACGCCGGCGATCGCGCGGCGCCTCGTCCGCCAGGACTGGACGCGCTGGGACCTCGACGCCGTCCTGCCGATGGTCTACCACACCTTCTACGAGCAGCCCGTCGCCTGGATCGAGGAGGCGGTGCGTGAGGGGGTCACGGCCCTCGCTGGAAAGCGTGCGCTCGTTCCGGGCCTCTACCTGCCCGCGCTGAAGGACGAGGCGGTCTACCGGGCTGCAGTGCAGGCGGCCCGCGACGGCGGGGCGACCTCCGTCGCGCTCTTCGGAGGCGTGCGCAAGATCCCCGTCTGACCTCCCAGGGCGTGGCGGTCAGCGGTTCTCGACCCATCGGGGACCCATCGGGGTCAGGTGATAAACCGCGCTTTTCGCGCCAAGAGCGGGACCCCTCGGTGTCTGGATTCATGGCTCATCCCCAGGGGGCCGATTTGAATGGTGCGGAATATCACCTGACCCCGATGCGCCTGACCCCGACGTGTCAGCGGTTCTCGAGGCCGCGTCTCATGCCCTGCATGAACGGTCCCGCGTTCGAGAGGTCGACGTCGATGGCGCGGAGCCAGTGCATGCGCCCCGGGCGAAAGCCACGCTCGGCGAGGTGGCGCTCGAAGTCCGGCATGTGCGCCGCGCCGTAGAAGATTGCGATGGATGGCAGAGCCGGGCAGACGGCGCGCAGCAGGTCGAGGTCCCTCATCACGACCTGGTTGCGGTCCTCGATGATCGCGCCGATCGTCGCTTCGTCGAATACGCCGCCCGGCTCCAGGTCGACGGGACCGTTCCCCAAACTCGACACCAGGACCGCCTTCACGGCGAGGCGCGCTTCGCCGCCGGTGATCGCGTCCATGGCGCGGAGGAGGCTGAGGGACAGGCGGACCATCACGCCCGAGAGCCCGCGACCCGCCAGCATGTCCTCGGCCTTCGAGAAGTCGCCGCCGCGTGCCGCCACGGCCCTTCGCACCTCGTCGATGGCCATGTCGCTGGGCTGCCAACCCTTGCGGCCGTAGTCGATGCCGTCTCCCTGGTGCGCGAGATCGAGCGCGGCCGCGAGACGCCCCTGGAGATCGAACGGAGCCCGGCGGAGTCCCTCCTTCTCCTCCGCGCCAAGGCGGATCGTAGCCATGTCGTT
>JAUXCH010000459.1 GCA_030618975.1 Planctomycetia bacterium | reverse complement strand
GGGAGCATGTAGGGCGTGTTCGACATGCTCTCCATGCCCCCGGCGAGCACGACCTCGGCCTGGCCCAGCTTGATCGCGTCGGCGCCGAGCATCCCGGTCTTGAGGGCACTCCCGCACGCCATGTTGATCGTCCAGGCGGGCGCAGTGACGGGCACCCCCGCGCGGACGGAGACCTGCCGCCCGGGGTTGGGCCCCTGCCCGCCCTGTCGGCCGTGGCCGAAGAGTGTCTGGTCGACGGCCTCGGGGGGTATCCCGGACCGCTCCAGGGCCGCCTGGGCCGCGTAGACCCCCAGGTCCGGGGCCGAGAGGCCGGCCAACGAGCCGCCAAAGCGCCCGATGGGCGTCCGCACGGCACCTGCAAGGTAGATCGCTTCCGACATGGTCCGTGCCTCTCCCGCCACCCAGGGGGCTGGATCCTACCGCCCCGGGAGCCCTGCTCGACCGCCCCTCCCCCCGGCTCTCCCCTCGGGCGGGGGCTTGGCGTTGGCGTGCGGGCGGGTAGCCTTCTCCCCGCGGGTCGAGGAAGCGATGGCGGCAAAGAAGAAACCCACCAGCAAGCCGAAGACGGCGAAGAAGGCCGCGAAGAAGAAGCAGGCCGCGCCCAAGGCGAAGAAGAAGGCGCCGGTCCCGAAGAAGAAGGCTGCCCCCAGGGCGAAGAAGAAGGCGCCGACCCCGAAGAAGAAGGCCGCGGTGACGAAGGCGCCCGCGCCGGTCGAGGCGCCCGCGCCGCAGGCGGTGCCCGACGCGACGAAGGCCGTGGCGCCCCCGGACTCGGGCGCCGAGACCGTTCAGGACGCTCCGGTCGCCGCTCCCGTCACGCGCCGGGCCCCTCCGAAGATGCCGCCGCGACGCGCGGACGGCACGATCACCGTCGCCTTCAGCCCGGACGCCGACGACGCCTTCATGTTCTACGGCTTGCTCTGCGGCAAGGTCGACACCGAGGACCGCCGGTACGACCTCGTCCGCGACGACATCCAGGTCCTGAACGAGAAGGCCGAGAAGGGCGAGTACGACGTCACGGCGGTCTCGTTCGGCGCCTACCCGTACATCCACGACCGGTACGCGCTCCTCAGCTGCGGCGCGTCGTTCGGAGACGGCCACGGGCCGATTCTCATCGCCCGCAGTTCCATCCGAACGAACGAGGTGCACGGCCTCTCGGTTGCGATCCCCGGACGCTACACGACAGCCGCGCTGGCCCTGCGTGTCTGGCTGCCCCACGCCCGCCTGGAGTTGATGGAGGTTCCCTTCGAGGAGATCATCCCCGCCGTTCGTCAAGGTCGAGCGCGGGCCGGCGTCCTCATCCACGAGCGCCAGCTCACCTGGCAAGAGGAGGGGTTCGTCCGCATCGTCGACTTCGGCCAGTGGTGGAGCGAGAAGACGGAGGGCCTGCCCCTGCCGCTCGGCGCGAACGCGATCCGGCGTGACATCCCCGAGGAGGAGCGCACGAAGATCGCCCTCGACATCAAGCGGTCGATAGCCTACGGCCTCGGCCACCGCGAGGAAGCGCTCGACTACTGCATGCCCTACGCAAAGGGTCTGCCGCGCCAGGTCGTGGACAAGTACGTGGGGATGTACGTCAACGAGCTGGCCCTGGACTACGCCGAGCGGGGCCGCCAGGCCGTCCGCCAGTTCATGGGCGAGGCCCGGCGCCTCGGGCTGATCCCCGAGATACCGGACCCGGAGTTCGCCTAGCGACCGTTACAGGCCCTCGGCGCCGTCGTCGGCCGACTGCCCCGTGACACGCTCGATCACCGCCTTGAAGCGGCTGTCGGCGAGCAGCGGCTTCCACTCGTCGGTGTCGACGACCTGGGCCTTGATGTACTGCATGAGGGCGGCGACCCCGAGCTTCACCTTGCCCATCTCCAGCGCCTTCTCGAGCTGCGCGAAAGCCTTGTCCATGTCGCCCACCCGCACGTGGGCGCGCGCGAGATTCTGGCGCGTGGCGAAGGTGGTGTCCTTCTTGTCGGCGTGCTGCTCGAGGGACACCGCGTGCTCCAGCGCGGTCACGGCCTCGCGCGCGGGCGCCTTGCCCTCGCTCTTGAGCAGCACGTAGCCGTAGAAGGCGTAGCCGCGCATGGCGAGCCGGCCCACGGCCGGGGCGGGGACGCCGTCCTTGAAGCCCGCGCGGAACGCCTCGAGGGCATCTTGCCACTTCTCGAGCTTCGCAGCCGCCATCCCGAGGAGGACGAGCGGCGCGCCCGCCTTCTTCTGGATGGACTGGGCCCCCCGCGCGAACGCGACCGCGCCGACCTGACTGCCGGCGTTCAGACGCTCGAAGCCGAGATTCGAGAGGCTGTGCACGGCGTACTTGAGCTGCATCGTCTCGACCGCCTTGCGCGCCGCCTCGGAACCCTCGACGATGAGGAGGCGCGTGGGGTGACCCAGAGACCGGACGAGATAGCCGAGGGCCTTGCCCCGCTGCTCGAGCGCCTCCGCGAGCGCCTTCGCCTCGGCGTCGACCTCCACCACGACGAGCGTGGCCGCGGCGCTCTCGGGGCCCTTCAAGACCCGGATCTCGGCGAGGAACGCATCCTCGTCGACGCCGGCCGACCCCGTCACGGTGCCGATCCACGACTCCATCTTCTCCTCGCCGATCGTTCCGGGCACGTCCTCGTAGACGATCTCCCAGCCGTCGTCGAGCCCCTCCTCCTCGAGCACGAGGTCGGAGGCTCCGTAGTCCGGCGGTTCGTCGCCGGCGAGGGCGGGCGACACCGCGAGGAGCAGGAGCAGCAGGGCGGGGAGAAGCACGCGCAGGGTCTTCATGAGAATGCCTCCGGGACCCCCGAGGGTACCGCGCCGCCGCCGCAGGTCAGAGAAGGGACAGGCAGGCGACCGCCGTGGCCCCCATCAACAGGCTCAGGAGCAGGCCGACCTTCAGGTAGTCGGTCGACCGGTAGCCGCCGGGGGCCATCACCAGGAGGTTCCACTGTGCGAAGGGGAGGATGAACGCGCAGCTGCACCCGTAGGCGACGGCCAGGAGCGCGACGCGCAGATCCAGCCCCCCGGCGAGGGCCACCTGGGCCGCCACGGGCGTCACGATCACGGCGGACGCGGCGTTCGTGGAGAGCATCGCGACGACGGCGGCGAGCAGGAAGAGCGCCGCCAGCACGGCGGGCGTCCCCAGTCCCTGGACCGCGGCCAGGATGCCGTCGGCCGCCGCGGCCGCGACGCCCTGCTCCTCGAGCGCGACGCCCAGCGGCACCGTTCCGACGATCAACGCCAGGACCTTCCAGTCGATGGCGCGCCTCAGCCCCTGCGGCGAGATGCAGCCGGTGATCACCATGAGCAGGGCGGCCGCCAGCGCGCTGATCGAGATCGGGAGCCACCCGGCGATCGGCGGGACGAGGGCCACGAAGAGCAGGAGGACGGCCAGCGGCGCGCGTCCGGCGTCCTCCACCAGGGATTGGTCGGTGAGGACGGTGAAGTCGGGATGGCGGCCCAGCGCCTCGACGCTCTCCGCGTGACCGGAGACCAGGAAGACGTCGCCCTCCTCGAGCGGGACCGCCCCACCCTCCTTCCGCGCCGGGGCCCCGCGGCGCCACAACGAGATCACGCCCAGGTGGAAGCGCTTGCGGAACCGGATCTCGCGCAGCGTCTTGCCCACCGCGCGGGAACGAGGCGGAATCGTCACCTCGGCCAGCGTGACGCCGCGGCCCAGCATCTCCTCGATCGTCTTCGGCCCCGCCAGGCCGAACTGGAGCATCTCGGTCTCCGCGAAGTTCCACGCGGCGACCTCCTCGCCGTCGAGGTAGAGCCGGTCCTCCGGCTGGAGGTGCAGGTCCGTGGTCGGGTGGACGTAGCGGTGCGTTCCCATCGGACCCGGCCTCACGACCAGGACGATCGACAGCCCGTACCGCGAGCGGATCGCGGCCTCGGCGATGGTCTTGCCCGCGACGCCCGAGCCCTCGACGACGCGCATCTGGAAGAGGTTCTGCTCGAGCCCGTAGCTCGAAGCCACCTCCTCCGGCAACCGCGCGTCGCGCAGCCGGTCCTCCACCGCGCGCTGAGGCAGCAACCGGCGACCGAGCGTGGCCATGTAGACCGTGCCCACCACGACGACCGGGACCCCGACGAGCGCGAAGTCGAAGACACCGAGCGGCTCGACGCCCGCGTACGTCTCGGTCTCCGAGAGCTCGCGCAGGAAGTTCGCGACGATCAGGTTCGGCGCCGTGCCGATCATGGTGACCGTCCCGCCCAGGACCGTCGCGTAGGCGAGCGGCATCAGCAGCCGTCCCGGCTGGACGAGCGTGCGCCGGCAGAGCGCGACGACGGCCGGAAGCAGCAGGGCCACGGCGGCCGCGTTGTTGATGAAGGCGGAGAGCAGGGCCGAGGCGAGCATCACGAGGACGAGCAGGCGCCCCTCGCTCCGCCCGCCCATCCGGTGCAGACCACGCGCGATCAGGGTGGCGACGCCGCTCTCCTGCAGGGCCCCGCCGACGACGAAGATCGAAGCGATGGCGATGACGGCGTGGTTGCCGAATCCCTTGAGGGCGTCCGAGGGGTTCGTAATCACGCCCGTGGCCACGAGTACGACGGGGATGCTCAGCGCCGTGACGCCGATCGGCAGGAGCTTCGTGAAGAAGAGAAAGGCGGCCGCGATCAGCGTCGCGACGGCGATCCATGCTTCGGCCCCGAGCTCCATGACCGCGATGGTAGCCGATGCCGGCGCAGCACGGATCCCGTATGCGCGAAACCGCATCGACACCCGCGGGGACCCGGGGGGCCGCCGGGGTGGAGGCCTCCGATCCGCCCGCCCATCCGGCGCACACCGCGCGCCATCAGGCTCGAAGCGCTGG
>JAUXCH010000738.1 GCA_030618975.1 Planctomycetia bacterium | reverse complement strand
CTGCTCGTTTCGGAAGCCAACAGGCACCTCATTCCCGACGTCGACCTGACGGCCTGGACCCAGGCAGTCGAGGAGTTCAGGGCGCAAGGCGGGGATCCCTGGGAGCAGCCTCCCTCCGTGCAGGGGGACCAGCAGATCGCCAACGACGAGCCTCACCCCGAGAAGGAAGGCACGGCGACGCGCGCACTGCCGACCGGGGCGGATGAGTGGCTTTCCGAGATCGGAGGGGCGTACCGGGACGCCCTGGAGGCGCAGCCGCTCAGCGTGCTCATCGTCGGTGGGCCCCTCTCCGATGACGAGTTGTACAAGCTCGCTCCGTACATCTTCTTCACGGTACGAGGTGGCGATCTCTCCGAGCGCGAACGCAACGAGATCACCGACGGCGCACTGGCAAACCACGTCGCGCCGGGCGACTGTGAAGGCTGCGACGGTGTCGAGAGATCTCCGCTCCTGGATTTCGCCTTCTGCTACCTCGCCGCCCACTACGTGGCCGGCCTGCTCGGTGAGTTCGAGGTGGTGACGATCATGGACGTGTGCGAGGGGCGGGAAGCGGATCTGGAGAAGCGGGTCGGCGAGGATCGGTGACCGGCCCGCTCGGCCCGGCGGCCTCCGGGAACCACGGCGGCGTCGGCTCGCTGACCGTCTCGACATCCTCCTCGACCTCGGATTGCACGAGGCCGACGGGATCCTTCGCGACTGCGAGCACCTACGGGCCGAGGCCCGGACCGGGATCGCCGCGAAGCAAGCCTGCCCCGGATCTCCGAGGTACGAGGCGAGGTGTGGACCGTCGCGGCGAAAACCGTCGAAACGTGCCTGACCCGATCGATGGCGTTCGGGGTCAGTCGTCGGCGAGGGCCTCGAGGGCGCGGTTCGCCTCCTCGGCGATCGCGCGGTCGGCGGGCGCGCTGCCCGCCCGCGTCGACGCCGCCAGGAAGCGGTGGAACGCCTCGCGCGCGAGCCTGCGATCGGTCGTTTCGGGGTGGCGCCCGTCGTGGAGCAGGCCCTGCTCGAAGTGCACGACGTAGAGGCCCGGGTCGAGGCGGAGCGCGCGCTCGAACCACCGCCGGGCGTCTTCGGGCTGCGGCACGCGGGCGAGCGCGACGCCCCGGTGATAGGCGAGCCACGCGCGCGCCTTCGCCCGCTCGGGCAGCGGATCCTCGACGGCGAAGGCGAGGCGGTAGCTCTCGGCCGCGCGCCCCCATTCGCCGCGAGCCGCGAACGCGTCGCCCTCCGCCTTGAGGTCCTTGGGGTGGGGCACGACCTCCGCGTCGGGCCCGCAGCCCCAGGCGGGGACCGCCACGAGCAGGAGGGCGAGAGCGAGGCGCCTCATCGCCTGCACTCCTCGTCGCGGAGCAGCCGCTCGACGCGCCGTCTCACGGTGGACTCCCGCTCGCCGCCCTGGCTCAGGTAGAGCTCGTACTCCGCGCGGGCCTCGCCGAGGCGGCCGAGGTGCTCGAAGATCGTCGCGCGGCGGTAGTGGGCCTCCACGAGGGACCCGTCGCGCTTGTGCGCCTGCGCGTACGCGTCGAGGGCCAGCTCCCACTTCTCGTCGCCGGCGTAGGCATCGCCGAGTCGTTCCCAGGGACGCGGGTCGTAGGGGGCAAGTCGCGCGGCCTCCCGGTACTGCTCCGCCGCCTCGCCGTAGCGCTCGATGCGCTGCAGCACCACCCCCACCGCCTCGCGGAGCCGCGCGTCGGCGGGCCTGCGCTTCGCCGCCACGAGATAGGCCTGCAGGCTTCCCAACGTGTCGCCGGTCCTGAGCCGCACCTCGCCGAGCGCCTCCCACGCCTCCACGAGGTCGGGATCCCGCTGCACGGCGGCCTGAAAGGCCGTCTCGGCCGCGCGGTAGGCGGCCGCGCTCGCGACGGCGCCGGGCAGCACGTCGCCCTCCACGGCCCGCAGATGGCCACGGTAGAGGTCGACCTCGGCGAGCCGGGGTCCGGCCGCCTGCGCGCGGTCGAGCGCCTCGCCGGCCCGTTCGAGCGCACCGCACGCCTGCCCCCACGCCCGTTCCTCCTCGTCGCGGTCGCCGCGGTCGATGGCCCCCTGCCGCCGGCGGTTCCACGCCTCCGCCTCCGCGATCTCGATCTCCGCGACCGCGAGGCGCCACCAGGGTGAAGCGGGCGAGCGCTCGGACGCGAGCGCGTAGACGCGGCGAAGCGCCGAGGAGGACCCGTCGGTCTCCAGCCGTGCCGCCATCGTGAGCTCGGCGTCGGTCGCCGAGCACCGGGCCGCACGCTCGCGGTAGATGCGCCGCGCCTCGCTCCGGCGTCCGAGCGCCGAGAGCGCGCTCACGTAGCGGAGGTGCGCCGGCACGGACGCGGGATCCTGCTTCACCGCCTGCGCGTAGGCGACGAGCGCTTCCTCGTCGCGACCCGACCCGAGCTTGTCGTCGGCATCGGCAAGCTGGTGGCGGACGGCGCACGGCGCCGAGCGCGGCCCCGGGATGGGCGTGCGCTTCGCGGCGCACCCACCCAGGAAGAGCGCCGCGAGGAGGATCGCGACCGCCTCGGGACCGCTTCGGCTCACGGGAGGCACCGGCCCCGGTCGTGGGCTCCGGCACTCCGACGCCAGGTGGCGCCGGAGCGATCCGCGGAGGGATCGTCGGCGCGGCGCATGGCCCGGACCTGACCCGTCATGAGGATCCTCCTGCCCCCATGGATCGGCCGTCCCGGGCCCCATCCTCCGTTCCCGACCTGTCGACGAGGAACAGGGCGAGGGCCAACACGAGCAACCACGGCGCCAACGGCTCCCCCACGGGCCGGGAGGGGATCGGCGGGGACGCGCCCGCGGCCAGTCTCGCGCCGCCGCCCGCCCGGGCCAGTTCCCTCAGGGCCGCCTCGTCGACGCCGGCTCCCCGGTGCTCCGCCGTGGGTCGGGCCGGCAGGCGCAGCGGCCGGAGGG
>JAUXCH010000530.1 GCA_030618975.1 Planctomycetia bacterium | reverse complement strand
GGGAAGCTCCTCCTGGAAGAGGACACGGCCCTCGTGCTCGTGCTGATCCCGAGGGGCACGTTCTGGATGGGAGCGCAAAGCCAGGATCCGAAGGGGAGGAACTTCGATCCCCAGGCCCAGGACGACGAAAGCGACAGAAACTGGCGCGCCTTCGAGCGGACCGTGCGTGCCTTCTTCCTCTCGAAGTACGAATGCACCCAGGCGCAGTGGAAGCAGATGACCGGGGGCCTGGATCCGAGTTCCTACAAGGCGGGGCGGGACTGGGGTGGCCATACGCTCACGGATCGGAACCCGGTGGAGCAGGTGAGCTGGAAGGACTGTCTGGGCGACGGGCAGAACGAAGGGTGGCTCCGGCGCCACAGGTTGAACCTGCCGACCGAGACCTGGTGGGAGTACGCCTGCCGCGCCGGGACCGACACGCCTTGGCACCCGGGCCGCGAGGCGTCTTCGCTCCAGGGGTACGCAAACATCGCGGACGCCTGGTGCAAGGCAAACGGCGGTGGCGACTCCTGGTCCTACACCGAGGAGGTGAACGACGGCCACACCGTGCATGCGCCGGTCGGGTCCTTCCGCCCGAACGCCTTCGGGCTCTTCGACGTGCACGGAAACGTCTGGGAGTGGTGCCGGGATCTCTACGGCAACCATCCACCGACCGAGGAGCGTCTGGAGGGGGGCCCCGGCGACCGCGTGCACCGTGGCGGGTCGTGGTACGACGTCGCCAAGAGCGCTCGGTCGGCCTGCCGCGACAGTGACGAGCCGCGGTTCTTCTTCTACAACCTGGGCGTCCGCCCCGCCATGGCCGTTACGCCGTAGCTCACGATGCCCCTTTCCTTGGTGTCGTCGGAGAGCCCTGTTTCTCGCCCAGCAAGGAGAGCTGTCCTTGGGGACATCCCCCCCGAGGGAGTCTCCCCGACGCTTTCAGAGCCCGTGCCAGTGCCTGGACCTCCTCTGAATCGAGTTGCTTGCGCTCAACGCGCCAAGGCGCGAAGGCTGCAACCTGGTTCCTCGTGATCGCGCCGATGCGCTCCATGCCGAGGAGCCCGTTGCGGCTGACACCGAGGTACTGAGCGGCCTCGGTCTGCGTCAGGACCTCGGACGGCGACGGTCGATCGCCCAGCGTGATCTGGTGCTGGTGGCGGAAGCTCATTGCCCGGGACGCGCTCCAGGGGAGATTGCCCGGCGTTGTGGTGCCCTGCATGTTCAGGACCCGTGCCATGTCGGCGTCACGTAGCCCGTCCTCCGCCGGCCCTTTGCACCACGTCGATGCCGTCGAGGCTCACAGTGTGAGGCTGGAACCGGCGGCGGCGACCGGGTCGGATTCAGCACCGCCTGCAAGGCCGCAACCGCCAGAGGCCTGGGGGAGGGAGGGGATGCGCCGTGCACGCAAGACTGCATTTACGCTGCGGCGCGGCCCCGGTGCGGACCCGAGGCCGTGTGTTGTACAGCTCTCGGTTTCGGTCGCAGAGCAGACCCCATTCCGATCCTGCCTGTTGACTCGCGTCGCCTCTCCGGAAGCGGAAGAGACTGCGAGAGGTCGGCAGAGAACCTGGGATCTAGCGGGATTCTCCGGCCTCCCGTATGGTGTGGGCTGGAATACGGGGCGCCCTCTCGGCCGCACAGGGGGCGCGTGGAGCGGAGCGGGCATGTCCGATGCGTTCCTCAGCTACAGCCGAGCCGATGAGGACGTGGTTCGTCGAATCCGGGATTGCCTGAAGAAGGCCGGGCTCTCGACCTTTCTCGATCGCGCCCGCCTTCCGGCGGGTCAGCCGTGGCAGCCGTGGCTGGAGAAGGAGATCCGTAGTTCGCGCGCGGTCGTCGTCTTCGTGGGGAAGTCGGGCATGGGGACGTGGCAGCACCGCGAGGTGCAGCTGGCCCTGACCCGTCAAGGGAGCGAACAGGAGTTCCCGGTCATACCCGTCCTGCTTCCTGGTGTGGACGATCCGCCCACCGGGACGTTCCTGACCCTCAACACCTGGGTGGATCTTCGGGCAGACGAGAACGATCCCGAGCAGATGCAGCGACTGCTTGCCGGCATCCACGGCCAGGCGCCCGAGACAGGATCGGCCGAGATCAAGGCGGCGATCTGTCCGTACCGCGGCCTGCTCGTGTTTCGAGAGGAGGACGCGGGGCTGTTCTTCGGCCGAGAGGATGCGACCCAGGAACTCGTGGACCTGGCGCTCGAGGAGGAGTTCGTCGCCGTCGTCGGACGCTCGGGAAGCGGCAAGTCCTCCCTGGTCTACGCCGGGCTCATCCCCGCGCTGCGCGGGAAACCCGATGGCCGGGTCTGGGACATCGTCTCGATCCGGCCGGGCGAGGAGCCGCTGCACACGCTCGTCAAGGCGTTCTCACCTCCGCAGGGAGATCTGACTGCGGTCCAACGCCGGAAGCGGATCAACGAAGATGCAGAGCATCTCCGAAGCGGCACGGTCAAGCTGGCGCAGCTCATCCAGGACCGTCTCGCGAAGGAGCCGGGCACCGACCACTTGCTGCTCCACGTGGACCAGTGGGAGGAGCTCTACACGCAGGTTTCGCGCTCCACGGATGACGAGGAGCGAGCGCGCAAGCAGGCCGACGTCGTCCGCTTCATCGACCTGATCCTCGAGGCATCGCGTGCAGACCACACCACGGCCGTCATCACCCTGCGTGCCGACTGGTTCGATTCGCTGCTCAAGCACCGTGCGTTGGCCGCCGCGGCGCAGGGGTGCCAGGTCAACCTGGGGCCGATGGGCCAGGACGATCTCAGGAGGTGCATCACCGAGCCGGCGAGGGCCGTCTCGCTGGAGGTCGATTCGCAGGTCGTCGAGGACATGCTGGAGGAGATCGGCGAGGACGTCGGCAAACTGCCGCTCCTCGAGTACGCCCTCAAAGGCACATGGGACCAGCGCGACAAAGAGGCCGGCCGCCTCACGCTCGACGCCTACGCGAAGGCCGGTCGCATCGACGGTGCCATCGCAGATCGAGCCGCGCAGATCTACAACGGGCTGAATAGTGCGGAGAAGGACGCGGCGCGCCGCTTGTTCGTGAATCTCGTGACCATCGGCGAGGGTCAGGAAGACACCCGGGCTCGCGCGCACATTCCCGAGGACCTGGAGACGGCGCGCGTCGTCGAGCGGTTCAGCGCGCCTGGCGCGCGACTGCTCGTCACCGGCGGAAGCGATGAACAGGAGCGCCGCCTGGTGGAGGTTTCCCACGAGGCGCTCATCCGGAGTTGGCCCAAGCTCGGCAAGTGGGTGGACGAGAACCGCGAGATCCTGCGTACGCGGGACCGGATTCGAGCGAAAATGAAGCACTACCACGACAGAGAAGCAGACTCGTCCCTTCTTCTCCAGCCGGGGCGTTCACTCGAAGAGGGGCGACAGTTGCTCGCAGATCATGGGGACGTGATCGTCGAGGAGGAACTTCAGCACTACGTCAATCTGTCCATCAGGCGCGACGACGAGGACACGCAGGCAAGAGAGGATGAGCGTCGGCGGCGCGCAGATGAGCGCGAGGCTGAGCATCGACGCCGGGTCGAAGACGCTGAGCGGATCGCGGCGGCTGAAAGGGAAGCCACCAGTCAAGCCCGCAAGGCCCTTGCGATCAGGGAGGCGTCGGAGGCGCGGGCCCGGCGCACCACGCGCTTGATGCGGTTGGCGGTGACGGCGATCGGCCTGCTCGCCCTCGGCGCACTGCTTCTGGCGCTCTTCGCGTTCTCCAAGCAGAGGGAGGCGGAGGACGAACGCAACGCAAAGGCAGATGCCCTGAATGCCAAGACGAGCGCGCTGGACGACGTGCTGCGTCTCTCGGACAGCAAGACCGTCCGCGACCTCGTAGACGAGGTGGAGGCGCTGTGGCCGATCCACCCGGTCCGGGCCGGCGCGATGGACGCCTGGCTCACGAGGGCGAAAGCCGTGCTGGCCAAGCAGACCGATCACGAGCGGCGGCTGGCCAGGATCCGGGAGCGGGGTACGCAGCAGGCGCATGGAGACGGCTCGGAAGAAGGGGCGGCCTGGGAGTTCGCTGACAAGCAGGACGCGTGGATGCACGAGGTTCTCGTGGACCTGGAGGTCGGTCTCGGGCGCATCGAAGCCCTCCAAACGGAGATCCAATCGCGCCACGAGGCGGCAAGCACCTTGCGCAAGCGCTCGATCGAAGACAACGAGAAGGCGTGGGAGGCTACGATCGAAGCCATCGCTTCCTCGCCGAAGTACGGAGGCCAGAAAATCGCACGCCAGCTCGGGCTCGTGCCGCTGGGGCCGGACCCGGACTCGGGGCTCTTCGAGTTCGCCCACCTGGGCTCGGGGTCCATCC
>JAUXCH010000644.1 GCA_030618975.1 Planctomycetia bacterium | reverse complement strand
TAGTTGTCCGGTCCGATCTCGAACACGGCCGAATGGCGAGCGGTCGCCTCGACGACGGCTCCGCGACGCTCCCGGGCCGATCCGATGAGGTAGTTGTAGCCGCCGTTGCCCGGCGTCGTTCGGAGGATGTGGACGGCCTCGTCGAGCGTGCTCGCCTCCGCAAGGACCTTCTCGAGCAACAACGGCATCGGCATGCCGCGTTCGGTCCAGTCCTCGGAGCCGGCCCCGATCTCGGTCAGGGAGATCCCAGCATCGTTGATGCCGCTCACGGTGCCCACCAGACCGACGAACCCGATGGAGAGGTAGCGTCGCTTCCCCGGTGGTTCGTGGACGAGCAGGACGGCACGCTGCGCTACGGGCAGCTCGTCGTCGCCCCAGTCGAGGTTGCGGAGTTGGATGAGTCGACCATCCGTTGTCGCCGGTCCGAACGCGACGAAGCCACTGCAACTCGCGTCGGAGAGCATGACGAACGCGATCAACCGCTGCACGGCGGCCGCGTCGATGCTCGCCCCGTCCGCGATGCCTTGCACGTAGGCTCGGTACTCCGCCGGGAAGAAGATCTCCGCGCGGGCGTCATTCTTCCCTCCGCAGCAGCGCTGGACGACATGGGCGCTGACCAGGCGCACGATGGTCTTCGCGAGGAACCTCGGGGGTCCATGCTCCTCGACGAGTTCCACGGCGCGCGCCTCGAGCTCCTTGACGGACTTCTGCCAGGACGCCTGCATCGCACGGCCGTACTGGAAGCCGCGCGTGTAGCCGTCACCCGTCAGCCGGATGAGCGGGATGCCGTCGAGGCTGGCGAGTTCGAGGTCGACGGGCGGAGGCTGCGGCACCGTCCGGACCACCGGAATCGGGACGAAGGTGCCCGCGGGCGGCCGATGGGTGCGGAAACTCGGGTAGGCACAGGCAGTACTGGTCAGAAGGCCGACGAGGGCGAGGAGCAGGCGCGAGGGGATGCTCGTGGACACGACGAGAGCCTACGAGCGGGTGGGATGCCCTGCCTGCAAATCGTAGATCCGGCGTGTGCGGCGGCGCCTGGTTCCCTCTCGACGCACCTACCCTCGACGTGCGTACCCATCTCTCGACGCAACGCCGAGGAGCGGGGACCACCCTTCTCAGAGGACGTGGTGCACGGCACGCACGGCGGCCCAGAGGAGCCAGATCGCGAGGAAGGTCCACGCGGCCGGGCGCAGTCGATCGACCGCGCCTGCGCCGACCGGCCAGCGGCCCGTCACCGTTCGCCACAGGAGTGCAAGCAGCGCGAGGAGGGACAGCGCAAAGAGCACCGGTCCGAAGGGATGGAAGGCGAAGGCGCCCGCGACGTCCCCGTGTGCGGTCGTCACGAAGGAGCGCGTGAGCCCGCACCCGGGACACGGGACGCCGGTCACGCTTCGCACCGCGCAGACAGTCGGCTGCCGGCCGACCCACGCGGGCTCGAGGACGAGGCTCAGGACGAGCACGGCGGCCAGCACGAGTCCGACCCCTCGCGCGCCGAAGGGCAGCCCGGCCGGTAGCAGGGACCGCTTCGCCTCCGTCACGGCTACCGCTTGAGCTGTCGGCCGTCGACGTCGGGCAGGCGATTCATGGCGATGAGGATCAGGTCGATGATCGCCCAGATGCCGAAGCCGCCGCACGTGATGAGCTTGAGGACGCCGAGCCCGATGTAGCCGAGATAGAAACGATCGACGCCGAATGCGCCCACGAAGAACGCGAGCAGGAGGGCGACGAGCCAGTCCCGGTCCGAGAAGAGGCCGGGCACCTCGGAGGCGGGAAACCAGTTTCCGCCGTCGCGGCGGATCAGCGTGTCGGAGCGCACGTTGCCGCTCTTGACGAGCATGGCCAGCTCCGGGCCCGTGTACGGACCCTCCTCCTCCCCCATCACCTGCCGGAAGTACTGTGTCTCGGCCATGGATCGCTCCCTCGGGGGGGTGTCGGACCGGCTCAGTGTACGGGAGGCGTCACACGGCGAGGCCGTGGAGTGCCCGTGACCCTGCCCGCGTCTTGGGTCCGGCGACGTGCCCGGAGCTCAGGGGCCTCGCAGCACACGGCATACATCGGTGTCGCGACCGTCCTGCCACGCGGCGTGTATCGCGCGCACCACGTCCCGGGCGACGCCGATACGGCTGTGGGTTCCATCCCACCAGTTGGCGTCCTCGAGCGTCAGAGGGCTGTAGAATGCGAAATCGAGGACCCACAGATCGAGGACGTCGTCGCCGACCTCGGCGATACGCCGCTTGCCCTCCTCCCAGCGCAGGTGTCCGAGAGTGCCTGGCCACGGAAGTTCCGAAGCGTGGTAGGGAGGGAAGACGACGATCTTCCGAGTCTCGTCGGGCAGGGTGCGCAGCATTCGGTGCAGCACCCCCACACCCGGCAGCCGAAGCGCCCGCTTCTCCGCGGCGCTCATGCTCACCGCCGGCTCGACGGGTACGAATGGCGGCTGCCTGCCCCATCGGCGGAGCTTCAACCGACGTGCGGTTTCCACCCGATAGTCGCCGTCCGGCGGCAGAAAGCTCCCATATCCATCGCGACCCCGACGCGGCGTCGTGATGCCGAGCTGAACGTAGACCTGATCGAATGCACTCGTCAAGGCGTGGGTGCCGAAGTGCGCGCCGAAGTCATTGAAGTAGTTGTCGTCATACAGCCAGTCGGGCCAGTCGGAATTCGTCTGCGAGTTGGCGGCCAGATCCTCGGCGAAGTACGGCATCCCGACCTCGTAGATCACGAACTCCGGGCTTGGATGGTGGTCGACGAAGATCCGATGCAGCATCTCGCTCTCCTGAGGCCTTCCGCCGTCGAGGGAGAGTTGGGCGAAACGCGCATCAAAGAGCTCATTGAGGAGCGAGGAGGACCACAGGCGGCTGCTCGACGTGCCGAACACGGCGCTGTCGAACGCCTGGCGACGTGCCAGCATCGGGAACGCGTAGCGCATGTTCGAGCCGGCGGGGACACGGTCCATCGGCAGGGAAAAGGGCAGGGTCTCCCAGGGGTCCACCAAGAGGACGAAGCCGTACAGCAGAAGCAAGAGACCGCCCCCGGTCCAGGCGAAGAACCGGTTGAAGCGCCGCCAAGCACTCCCCTCAGGCCGTTCCGGCTGCGCACCGGGCTCAGAACTGGAAGTACACGAACTCATGCGCGGTCCTTCCGCCGATCAGGAAGAGGAGGTACACGAAGAGGCCGGCCCCGACCATGGCGTACGCGGCCCGCGGCCGGAGCCGCTCCAGGACGAATGCCTGGGAGGAGGGACCGATCAGCGCCACAGCCCAGGCGAGGAGCCAGATGTGCACGTAGTGGACCTTCGTGGGGCCGAGTCCACCCGCTCCGAACATGGATGCGATCACACGGAAGCTGGACGAGAGGTCGTAGGCCCTGAACACCACGATGGTGACCATGAAGAAGAGCAACGTGAGGATCCACCCCGGGATGCGGCCCATTTGACGGCCCAGATCGTGCCGCCACCAGGCGTGGACTCCGAGGCCGACGCCGTGCAGCGCGCCCCACAGGGTGCAGTTCCAACTCGCGCCGTGCCAGAGGCCGGCCAAGGTCATCGTGACCAGGAGGTTCAGCGTGCGGCGGAGGGACCCGCCTCTCCCACCGCCCAGAGGGATGTAGACGTAGTCGCG
>JAUXCH010000815.1 GCA_030618975.1 Planctomycetia bacterium | reverse complement strand
GCCCAAGCAGCCTGTGACGCCGAAACAGCCTGTGATGCCGAAACAGCCTGTGACGCCGCAGGGGGGCGGGGCGCCGTCGCAGGGCCCCGAGAAGCCGCAGGACGCAGCGCAGCCGACACCGGAACCGGTCCTGAAGTCGACGGCGGTGCCCGGCGGCGCCGGGTTCGAGCAGGCGGTGGCCGCCGCGTCGAAGTGCGTAGAGGAGGAGGAGCGCGACGAGCACGCCCGCGCCGCCCAGTCGGGCGTGCCGCTCCTGTACTGGATCTTCCTCGGGGCGGGCGTGCTGCTGGTCGGCGTCCTGCTCACGGTGCTCATCACGAGCCTCGTCGGCGGCAGCGAGCCCGAGGGGCTCGACGTGGCCTTGGAGGGCCCCTCCGGCGGGCTGGGCGAGAGGCCCGCGCCGCCGACCACGCGTCCGCCGCAGCCGCACCTCCCGCCCGTGCCCGTCGGCGACCCGCGTGCGGGCAACCCGCCGCGCGTCCTGGACGGCGCCCGCGACGACTGGGCCGAGGAGCTGAGGGCCGCTGTCTGGTTCCTCGTCTTCCTCGACCCGCACGAGCCCTCCTCCCCTGCCTCGACGCTTTCCGCAAAGACCGCGAGCAACCTGCACAGCCGCATACGCGACAGCGGCGCGCGCGTGCTGCTCGTCTTCCCGCGCGCGGCCTTCGTCGGCGACGACGGGCGGCTCCTGCCCGAGCAGGAGCGTCTCGACCTCCTCCGCTACTTCGGGGTCGCGGGCGACGCGAACGTGCTGCTGGACGCCCCGGTGGGCCCGCCGCTCGGCGGCGCCGCCCGGACCCGGTACCGCGTCAAGGACCCGATCTACGCCCTCGTGCTGAGGAAGGGCCGTGTCGAGTACCGGAAGTCGCCGTTCGAAGGCGGCTTCACGGTGCCGGACCTCGAGTCGCTGGCGGTTCGCGCCACGCGGCTGCACACGCCGGTCCCGGCGCCCGACGGCGACTGATCCCCCGGAGGGCCTCGCGGCCCCGCGCTCGGCCTCGGGCCCTCGCCCCGTTCCCTCACACTCCCTGCGGCTCCGGGAAGAGCACCCGATGGAGCGCGCGCACGGCGGAGGGCATGAGGGTCTGCGGCACGACCACCTGGAGGTTCGTCTTCGTGGCGCCGTAGGAGATGCACCGCAGGGGCACGCCCTCGGCACCCACCGCGTCGAACACCGCCGAGGCCAGGCCGCTGTCCTCCCGCATGCGCTCGCCGATCACGGCCACCAGGGCGTTGCCCTCCTCGACCTCGACCAGCGCCACCTTCTGCAGGTCGGCGACGACCCGATCGAGCCCCTCTGCGTGGTCCACGGAGACCGTGACCGACACCTCGCTGGTGGCGACGAGGTCCACGACGACGTCGTGCTCGCGGAAGGCGTCGAACACCTTCGACATGAAACCCGACTGCCCGAGCATCCGTCCCGACACGATGTTCACGAGACGGATGCCCGACTTGCTCGCGATGCTCGTCACCTTGTTGCCGCGCCGCTTGCGCGACGGGGAGATCACGGTGCCCGGCGCCTGCGGGTCCAGCGTGTTGAGGATCCGGACCGGGATCTCCTTCTCCACCGCCGGTTGGATCGTGGCGGGGTGGATCACCTTCGCCCCGTAGTACGCCAGCTCGCTCGCCTCGGCGTAGGTCAGGTGCTCCACGGGCCGCGCCTCCGGGACCAGGCGCGGGTCCGCCGTGAGCACCCCGCTCACGTCGGTCCAGATCTGGACCTCCTGCGCGCCGATGGCGCGGCCGACGATCGTGGCCGTGAAGTCCGAGCCCGAGCGGCCGAGCGTCGTGACGTTGCCGTCCTCGTCCCGTCCGATGAACCCGGTCAGCACGGGGACGCCCTTCACGGCGGCGAGGGACCGCCGCAGGTTCCGGTAGGCCGCGGGGAGCGGCGACGCGCGCGTGTGCCGGTCGTCGGTGACGAGCCCCGCCTCGTCCGCCTGGACCGCCGTCGCCGGGATCCGCCGGCGCCGCAGCAGGGCCGCGATCGCCTTCACGCTCATCCGCTCGCCGAACGCGGCCACGGTGTCGAGGCTCCGGGGTGTGAGCTCGCCGAGCAGGGAGAGCCCCTCGAGCATCTGGCCGACCCGCTCCAACTCGTCGTCGACGAGGTCCTTCCTCAGGCCGAGCGAAGCGAGGAGCGTGTGCTCCCGTTCGGCGATCGGCTGCAGGTCGGGCTTTCCCTCCGCAGCCGCTCGGGCGCCGTCGAGCAGCAGATCGGTCACGCCGGCGTGCGCGGAGCAGACGACCACGGGCTCGAGGTCGAGCCGCGACCGGATCAGCGACACCACGACGTCGATCTTCTCCTTGTCCCCCAGGGAGGTGCCCCCGAACTTCATCACCAGCACGGCTTGCACGTCTCCACGGTGGGGTCGAAAGGGAGGACTCCGACCCTCCTTGGATCGGCGCATGGACGACGGGAATGGAGGGGGTGCGGTTCACGAGACGGCCGCGGCCCGTTCGGCACCTGCAAGGCGAGGCGTCACGACGTAGTCAGGTGTCGGGGAGGGTG
>JAUXCH010000908.1 GCA_030618975.1 Planctomycetia bacterium | reverse complement strand
GCTGTGCGACTGCGCGACCTGGCGGCCGCCGACCCGCGGGTGCGGGTCGAAACGCACGCTGCGGACCGGGGCGTGGGCGCGGCGATGCGCACCGGCCTCGCGGCGGCCGTGGGCGACGTGGTGGTCGTCTACGACGCGGACCGGACGTATCCGCCCGGGGACGTGGCGCGGTTGATTGCCGCGGTCGAGGCCGGGGCGGACGTGGCCACGGCGAGCCCCTTCGCGCCGGGCGGGAGCGCCCCGGACGTGCCGTGGGCCCGCCTCTGGCTGTCGCGCGGGGCCGCCCTCGCCTACCGGCACGTGGTCGGGCCCCGGGCCCGCCGGGTGGCGACCTTCACCTGCGCGTTCCGCGCCTACCGGCGCGACTGGATCCCCAGGCTCGCCTTCGCCAGCGACGGCTTCGGCGCGGCCGGCGAGATCCTGGGCGCCGCCCTGCTCGGCGGCGCGCGCGTCGTCGAGGTGCCCAGCCGGCTCCGGGCGCGCCACGAAGGGCGGAGCAAGATGCGCGTCCTCCCCGCGCTGGGAGAGCACCTGGGTGTCCTGGCGCGCCTCGGGCGGCGGCGCGCGCACCTCGCCCGCCGCATGCGAGTGACGGCGGGGTGACCGCCTCCCGCGACCCTCGCCGCGTGTCCGCGCCGCCGACCTCCCTCCAGATCCTGCAACCCGATCTCGCTGCCTGGAACCGGGCCCTCAACCGCGAGCACGCGATGGCGCACCTGCGCGCGCGGGGCGGGCGGATCGTGCGGGCGATCGAGCACCGGCGCCGCCGCCTCGTAGCGGCCCGCGTCCGCGCCGGTCCGCACGCGCGGGCCCTCGACGTCGGCTGCGAGGACGGCTGGATGACCGAGGCGTGGGCCGGGGGCTGCGAATCCCTCGTGCTGCTCGACGTCGATCCCGTCCCCCTCGAGAGGGCCGGACGCGCGCTCGCGGGGCGGACGCGCGTGCGGACGGTGGCCGCGGACGTGACCGACGTGGAGGCCGTCCGGGCCAGCCTGCGCGCCGCGTCCTTCGACGTCGTGGTGCTCAGCGCCCTGCTCGAACACCTGCCCGAACCCGACCTGGCCCTCGACGCCCTCGCCCCCACCCTGGCGCCGGGAGGCCGTCTGGTCGTGTTCGTGCCGGCGGACGGCCCGATTCTCGCGGCGAAACGCATCCTGAAGACGACGGGGCTCGGCTGCCTCGTGAAGGGCCTGTCCCTCGAGCCGGCGCCCGGCCACCTCCGGCGATTCGACCGGCGCGCGCTCGCACGCCTGCTCGGTCGCCACGGGCAGGTGGCGGAGATCACGTTCGATCCCGCCGTGCTCGGCTACGTGGGCGTCGTGCGGCGCGCGGGACGGGGGGCCTAGCGCCATGTGCGGGTTCTTCGGCGTGCTGCACCCGGAGTCCGGCGCGGGCGTCGACGAGGGCGCCCTCGCGGCCGGGCTCGCCCGGCTCCGGCTCCGGGGTCCGGACGGCGAGGGTCTCTTCACCGCGCCGGGGGTCGGCCTGGCCGCCCGCCGTCTCGCCGTCCAGGGAGACGACCGCGCGAGGCCGCCCGTGACGACCCGGGACGGGCGGTTCGTGATCGCGTTCAACGGCGAGATCCTGGGCTCGCGCGTGGGCGACCTGCGCCGCCGGGTGGAGGCCGCGGGCCGCGAGGCGCCGGATCCGGCGGCCGGTGACCTGCCGCTGCTCGCGGAAGGTGTCGCCGCCCTCGGTCGCGCCGGGCCCCTCGCGGGCCCGCTCCTGCTCGAGCTGCTCGAAGGCTCCATGGGAGCGCTCGCCGTGTTCGACGCGCGCGCCGACGAGGTCTGGCTGGCGCGCGACCGACTGGGCATCAAGCCGCTGTACGTGCTCGAGGACGGGGGGGCCGTGCACTTCGCGTCCGAGCTGTCGCCCCTGCTCGAAGCGTTTCCCGACCGGCGCCGGCCCGACGAGGGCGGTCTCGGCGAGCTGCTGTACTTCCAGCGCCCCGTCCGCTCGCTGCCGTTCGCCGGCGTCGAGAGCCTCGCGCCCGGCGCCGCCTGGCGCGTCCGCCGCGGTGGACGCATCACCCGCTGGGTCGGGGGGCAGGGCATCCGCGACCTGGCCGGGCGCGACGAGGCGTCCGCCGAGGAGGCCCT
>JAUXCH010000885.1 GCA_030618975.1 Planctomycetia bacterium | reverse complement strand
GGTTGCCCTCTGCCGGCCTCAAGGGGCGGGTCCAGGCCGGATCCCCGCGTCCCCAGGCCCGGAGCGCGTCCGGAGGGAGTTCCGAGAGGAGCCCCGCGAGGAAGGGGGTTCGAACGGCGGGCGTGCCGACGCGCCCCTCGGGATCCACCCATGGGGCCTGCCGGCTCCCGATCGCGACGACCGTCGCGCCGGCCGCGGCGCGGTCGAGGAGCGCGGCGGCCAGCACGTCGTCGACCGGGGTCGTAGGCGGCACGATCAGCAGCGGTCCGCGGAAACGCCGGACGGCGCCCGCGTCCTCCAGCGCCGTGCGGGCGTGCGCGAGGAGCAGCGTCTCCCCGCCGACGAGGAGCGGCTGCACGCTCCCCACCCAGCCCACGGGTTCCCGGCCGAACGAGGCCGCGAGACGCGTGGACCGGGGATGGAGCTGCACGGAAACGGTCCACCCTTCACCCTGTTCCGGCAAGAGCGCGAGCTGGGCCTCCACGGTCCTGTCGACGGCGGGGACGTCGAACCGCAGCCACGGATCGCCCTCCGACACCTGCGCCGCGCCCTCGGCCACCATGGTGCGGTTCACCGCGAGCCGCCAGCGAACCGTCGGGCTCGTCACGCTCGCGGGAAGGCGCAGGGGCCGCTCGACCCGCGCGCTTCCATAGAAGCGCATGCCTCCCCCGAGCCGTGGCTCGTCCGCCCGCGCCGTCGCGGGCAGCGCGAGACACGCGCTAGTCAGCCACAGCAAAGAGAGCCAACGTGCGACCACGCGTGAATACCTCCCCGAGCTTCCTGACCTCCCCGGCCGCGAGGGTTCTCGGCGGCGCGGCCAACGTGGCGCCGTCGTCGAAGCCGAGGCGGCAGTCGACCTCGATGGCGTCCCCCCCCAAGGCCGTCGCGCGGAGGCGCAGCCGGGGAACCTCCCCGAGGCGAATCTCCGCCACCCGCCCGTCGGGCAGGACGACCCGCGGTCTCGCCACGGTGCGGCCCTGGTCGTCGCGCAGCTCGAGCTCGACGACGCGGAGTTCCACCCGCGGCGCCTCCGGACTCAGCGCGACCGTGATCTCTCCACCCGCCGAGGCGAGCCACGCCAGGTCCTCGCCGAGCGCCGTGCGCGCCTCCTCGAATACCCGACGCTCGCGGGCGGCCCAGTCGGTGCTTCGGGTGGGCGTCGTCTCCCTTCCTCCGTCCCTGCCCCATAGGAAGCCGAGCCCCACGCCGAGGCCGAGCAGCAGCAGCGCGGCGGCGGCCAGCGCGGCGAGAGGGGGCAGGCGCCGGGGACGGCCTCGGCCGAGCGCCGCGAGGGTCGCGGCCTTGCCGGCGGCGCGCGGCTCGGGCGCGGCCTCGGCGGCCTCGGCCAGGAGGGCATCGAGTCGGGGATCAGAGGACATCGTGGAGCTCCTCCGCGAGATGGCGCCGCGCCTCGTGCACGCGCCAAGAGACCGTTCCCTCCGCGCACGCGAGGGCGAGCGCGGCCTCGCGGTGCGAGCAGCCGGCAAACGCGGTCAGGAGGATCGCCGCGCGCAAGTCCGGCGCCAGGCCGTCGACCGCGGCGTGGACACGCGCGATCCGGTCCCGCCGTTCGACGTCGGCGACCGTCCCCGATCCGCTCGTTCGCTGGTCGAGGTCCGGGACGGCGAGGGGGCGCCGCTTCCGCTTCTCGTTCAGGCCGAGGTTGATCCCCACGCGCGTGATCCAACTCCGAAGCGCCGCCTCGCCGCGAAAGGTGTGGAGCTTCTGCATGGCCCTGAGGAAGGTCTCCTGACAGAGGGTGTCGGTGTCGTCGTCGTTTCGGGCGAAGTGCCAGAGCGTCCGCCACACCGGCCGGTAGTGCAGCTCGACCAACGCTTCGAGCGCCTCGCGGTCGCCTCGCCGGCCGCGGCGGATCAGGTCGTCCTCGTCCGGCGCGTCCGTCATCACCGTGGTTGGACCCCCGAGCCCGCCCCGTCCTTGGCGTCGCGCACCCGGTCGAGCCAGGCGGCCCAGGCGTCCGGCCCGGCGCCTCGCGTCGGGCGTATCTCCTTCGTCCGCGGATCCACGCGTCGGGCGAGCGTCTGGACCCCGAACTCGAGTTGGCTCTCGTAGAAGATGCGGTAGAACTCGCCCGCCTCGCCCTGCGCCGCCGCCTGCTCGCGCCACCAGGCGAGGAGGAGGAGTTCGGCCTCCTGGAGGTCCCCCTCCTCCGCGACGACGGCGATC
>JAUXCH010000992.1 GCA_030618975.1 Planctomycetia bacterium | reverse complement strand
TGCCGCCGCCTCACCTCGCTCGAGGCCACACCCCGCAGGAGTGCCTCGAACGCCGCGTCGTCGTGCTTCGCCGGCTCCTCGAGCGCACGGGCCGCCTCCGCCGCGAGCTCGGGATCCTCGGCATCGCTCAGGTCGACGAGGGCACGGATCGCGGTCTCCGAGCGCGGATCCAGCAGCCCCAGCAGCGTGGCGGCAAGGACGCGCCGTACGTTCGACACGTCGCCGCGCGCGATCCGCGCCAGCTGCTCGACGGCGGCAGCGGGGTCCGCGCGGAGAAGCGGGGCGGCCGCCTCGACCTCCAATGCCCCCAACGCGATCTCGGCCAACCTCGCATCCACGGAATCGGCGGCGGCGGCCGCGAGTCCCGGAACGAAGCGCAGCGTCCGCTCGGCCCCCGCCTGCTCCTCCGGTGCGGCGCCGCGCGCCTCGATCGCGAGCGTCGTGTCGACGCGCTCCTCGAGCGGCAACAGCAGCTCGAGCGCGCCGCCCGGACGCCACGTGCACACGGCGACGAGCGTGGCGGGCGGCCCCTCGGCCGTGCTGCCGAGCGTGCGCGTGAGCGCGCGGGCCTTGGCCTGCAGGTCGCGAAAGGACCCGCTACCCAGCGTGATCTGGACGCTGTCGGTGAGCGGCGAGTTGATGGTCGGCGCGGACCGGTAGACCCAGTCCAGCAGGATGGCCATGGGGAGCCCGACGTTGGCTCCCGTCCAGGCGCCGAACGCCTCCTGGTAGCTCTCGCGCACGTCGTAGAGGACGATCGGCTTGCCGGTGTTCGGGTCCTTCGACGTGAAGGGGTTCGCGAGCATCCGCCCGTCGAAGCGGTGCTCCGGCTGCTCCGGCCACTCGAGGACGGCGAAGTCGCCGGGCGCCAGCGCCTCCGTCCCCGCCTTCGGAAGGACGAGAAGATCGGGCCGGGAGGGCTCGTAGGGCCTCCCCGCCTCCTTCGCCCTCAACCACCGCTTCACCTCCGACTCCTTGAAGGCGTCGAACGCCTCCGCCGTGTCGTTCCACGGGTACGGCGGCTTCTCGAGCCGGGGGGGCTGCCGGACCTCCCGCCAGGAGCGGTAGCGCTCGAGGGGCAGCACCTCGATGAGGAAGCAGAGGTCCGCGGGCGCCGAGGACACGCGGACGATCTCCGGCCAGAGGTCCTCCCGGTCGACGGGCAGATCCACGAGGAACGCAGCCTCCCCCACCGGCTCGCGCACGGAGGCCTCGGGCGCGGACTCCTGCAGGCGCTCCCCGAAGGCACGGACGACCTCGCCCGGGCTCGGCGCTGCCACCTCGAGTCCCGCGAGCTTCACGGGCGGAGGCGTCGGCTCGCCACCGACGCGAAACGCCAGCGTCGTCCCGGGCCGCGCGGCGAACGCGTAGGTCTCGTCGCCCGCGCTGACTCTGAGAGTCAGCGTCTCGACACCGGTGGCCACACCCCGCACGACGGCCACCGGAAACGCCACCTCCGTCAGGCCCGTCGCCGGAGCCTCGATCGCCAGCCCGAAAGTCTGGACGTCGTCGCCGCCGCAGGCCGGCAGCAGGAGCGCCGAGAGCACGAGGAGTACGGACACACGGGACGAACGGACCATGCCGACCTCCTTCTTGGAAGTCCGCCCATCGTACTCCGGACGCCCATTTCTCGGGGCCGGAAGG
>JAUXCH010000717.1 GCA_030618975.1 Planctomycetia bacterium | reverse complement strand
TCTCCTTCTACTACGACCACAAGGACGAGATCGACGACCTGCTCCGCCTAAACGACGTGCCGTCCGACGGACGGGCCACGGCCTGAGCATCCACCGTGTCCGTCCGGCTTCTCTTGGACGAGGATGTTCCGATTCTCCTGGCGCAGGTGCTTCGCGAGAGAGGCCATGAGGTCGTGCATGCCATGGAAGTAGGGCTGTTGGGCGCGAGCGACGACGTCGTCTTCCAGCGAGCCATCGAGCAGGGGCGTGCGATCTTGACGCACAACGTCGCCGACTTCCTGGCCCTGACAGAGCAACTGGCAGACGAGGGCAGGGCGCATGCCGGGCTGTTCCTCTCTCCCCAACTGCCTTTCGGCGACTTGCTGCGCCGGACGCTTCGCGCCATTCGGGACCGAGGAGCGGACGATCTCGCGAATGCCGTGGTGTGGCTTTCGTAACCTCTCGCTTTCGTCTTCACGACCGCCGCAGGAGACAGGAGAGGAGGAGGCTGTCGGGACAACCAGAGAGCCTGACGCGGCGGCATGCGCCGGAGCGCGTGAATGTGCAAGATGCTGCATGTCCGCGCAGTCGAAGGCAATGAGCCCGAGGAGGAGCAACGCCTCCCGGCGCCGGAGCGGCGCGAGGGCCCTCTTCTTCGGATCGAACAGCCACGCGTGGGGGCAGGGCAGCGCGACGCTCGCGACCGGGGGAACCTACGTCGTCCGGGAGCGCAAGGCGGCGAGAGGCTACTGAAAGAGCATCTGGTGGTACGTGGGGAAGGGCCAGAGGGCGGAGTCGGCGCTGCGCTCGATCGCGTCGCACGCCTCGCGGAGCTCTTCCATGGCGGGCTTCAAGTGGTCGGCGATGAAGCGTGCGCGCTCCTGGGATGCTTCGTCCTCGGGCGCGTCGCGCAGTGCGCGCCGCACCGCGTTGAGACCTCGGAAGGTGCCGTTCACGAAGTCCACGAAGTGGGCGAGCTCGGCCTTCTGCTCCTCGGCGGCGAGTCCGAGCTCCTCGGCGGCCTGGATGGACACGGCCATCAGGCGCTGGTGCTCCATCGCGGCCACGATCACACCGGTCTTGGCCATCCTGAGCATCTGGATGGCTTCGATCTCGAGGGCGCGGGAGTAGCTCTCCAGGCTGATCACGTGCCGGGCCTTGAGTTCGTGCGGACGGAAGACGCCGTATCGATCCAGGAAGGCGGCCGTGTCCTCCTCGCTCAGGACGGCAAGGGCGGCCGGCGTGTCCTTCGCGTTGGGCAGGCCTCGCTTCTCGGCCTCCGCGACCCACGCGGCCCCGTAGTTGTTGCCGTTGAAGACGATCTGGCGGCATTCGCGGTAGGACTCGCGCACCACGGCCAGGGTCGCGTCCTCCCACGGCTCGCCGCTTTCGACGAGCTTCTCCAGCCTTCCCGACATGTCGTCGAGCGCTTCCGCGACGGCCACGCTCAGGTAGGTGACGGGCATGGCGAGCGACTGGGAGGCGCCGACCGCGCGCAGCTCGAACTTGTTGCCCGTGAAGGCGAACGGCGAGGTGCGGTTGCGGTCGGTGTTGTCGCGCTTGACGTCGGGGAGGACTTCGAGGCCCGTCTGGAGGACCTCGTCCTTGACGGCGTCGACTGTCTTGCCCTCGGCGAGGGTCTCGAGGATGTGGCCGAGGCGTTCGCCGATGAAGGCGGAGATGATGGCAGGCGGCGCTTCGTTCGCGCCGAGGCGGTGGTCGTTGCCGGAGTGGGCGATCGCGGCGCGGACGAGACCGGAGCGCCGGTGGACGCCCTTCAGGACGGCGACCAGGAAGAAGAGGAACTGGACGTTGCTCTCGGGGGTGTCCCCGGGGTCGAGCAGGTTGCGTCCCTGGTCGTCCTCGAGCGACCAGTTGCAGTGCTTGCCCGAGCCGTTGACGCCCGCGAAGGGCTTCTCGTGGAAGAGCACGGCGAGGTCCTGGCGCTTGGCGACGCGACGCATCAGGTCCATGAGGAGCTGGTTCTGGTCCGTCGCGACGTGGATGGGCTGGTAGATCGGCGCCGCCTCGTACTGATGGGGAGCGACCTCGTTGTGGCGCGTCTTGATCGGAATGCCGAGCTTCCAGGCCTCCGCCTCCACCTCGGCCATGAAGTTCAGGGCGACCTCGTCGATCGCCCCGAAGTAGTGGTCCTCGAGTTGCTGCCCCTTGGGCGGCCTCGCGCCGATGATCGTGCGACCCCCGACCTGGAGATCCGGGCGGTCGTCGTAGAACTCGCGCTGGATCAGGAAGTACTCCTGCTCGGCGCCGAGCGTCGCGACCACGCGCTTCACGTCCTGGCCCATGAGCCCGAGCGCGTGCACGGCGGCGCGCGAGAGCTCCTTCATGGAACGGAGGAGCGGCGTCTTCTTGTCGAGCGCCTCACCGGTGTAGGAGACGAAGACGCAGGGAATGGTGAGGGTGCAGCCGCGTTCGTGGAAGAGGATGAACGCCGGCGAGGTCGGGTCCCACGCGCTGTAGCCGCGCGCCTCGAAGGTGGAGCGCATGCCGCCGCTCGGGAAGGAGGAGGCGTCGGGTTCGGCCTGGATGAGTTGGCTGCCCGTGAAGCTCTCGATGGGGAAGCCCTCGTCGATCGAGAGGAAGGCGTCGTGCTTCTCGGCCGTGGCGCCGGTGAGCGGCTGGAACCAGTGCGTGAAGTGCGTGGCGCCGTGTTCGACGGCCCAGTCCTTCATGGCACCGGCGACGGCGTCGGCGAGTCCGGTGTCCAGGGGCTGGCCCGCCCGGATCGTGGCGTAGATGGCTTCGTAGACGGGGCGGGGGAGGCGCTGCTGCATGGCCTCGAGGTTGAACGTGTAGCATCCGAAGGTGGAGGCGGGGCCCCTGCCCGGCGGGTTCGCGAGGGTCTGGGGGGCGCTGCCCGGCCGGGGCAGCGTCGTGGAATCGGACATCGGCGCCTCCTTCTCGAATGGCCCCGAGGAGTCTGCCTCCGGGGCGGGACACGGTCGCACGAGTTTCGCTGATGGACCGATGAGGCCTCGTGCGCCGGACCGCCGGTTCGTGCCGTCAGGGCTGCGCCGTGGGGTCGTAGAGGTAGAGCGCGCGGCACGAG
>JAUXCH010000473.1 GCA_030618975.1 Planctomycetia bacterium | reverse complement strand
GGAGGACCAGGGAATCCGTGGGCGGCCCTCGCCGCCCTGCGCGCCGCGCCGCCGGGGGAGGCGGACGGGGACGCGGACGCGTGGGCCGCGATGCTGCAAGGTCCCCCACCGCTTCGCGACGAGGCGCTCGCCCACCGCCTCGCGAGACCGAAGGGCGAGGACGAGATCCTCCGCCGGCTGTTGGAGCATCCGCGGGACGCGGGTGCGTGGACGGCAGCCCTCGGACCCGCGGCAGGGCACGAGGAGGAGGAGTGGGACAGGGAGCGGGGCCCGCTTCTGATCGCGGCGCTGAAGCACGACGACGACGACGTGCAGCGCTTCGCGTTGGGCACCCTCGCCGACGGCCGCTCGATCCCCACGCCCTGGAGCGGCGAGCTCGTGTCCCGGGTCGCGGACGCCACGCACCACGAGGATGCGGCCGTGCGCAGCGTCGCCCTGCGGGCGGCGGAAGCTTTGAAGAACGAGAAGATCCTCGACGGCCGGGACCTCGACCGACTCGCCGCCGATCCCTCGTCGGCGGTGCGCGCCACGTTGACGGCCAGCCGCGAGGTCCTCGGCGAACGCGAGCTCGAGGTCCTGGGTGCGCTTGCCGGAGATCCCCACCCCGCCGTCCGGCGAGCCGCCCAGGCGAAGACGGTCGACACCAGGAGCCCGCTCGAGCGCGCGCTCGGGCGCCTCGTGGACAGCCTGGCGAACGACGGCGATGCGGCCGAGGCCGAGGACGCCGAGAAGACGGCGGTGGACCGGGCTGCCGCCTATGCCCTCCTCTTCGAGGCCATGTTCCAGGGCGGGCCGGACGAGGATCGGAGCGACCTCGCCGACCGGCTGCAGGGATTCCTCGACGAGGGAGACGACGAGGTGCGAATGATCGCGCTTCGAGCGGTGCAGCACATGGGGAGCGAACGCGCGCGCTTCCTGCCCGAGATGGTGCGCGCCTTCGAGGCCCCAGGATCTCGCTGGGCCGCCATGTCCACGCTCTGCGAGGGCGGCCTCGACCTCACCCCGGCCCGCGAGCACCTGCTGCGGATGCTCGAGCATCCCCGGTGGCGCGCGGACGTGCTGCGGGTCCTCGCGGCCAACGAGGTCGAGCTGCCCGACGGCGTGCGCAGGCGCACCCGGGCCTGGATGGAGTCCACGGATCCGCTGCTTCGCTGCGCCGCCGCCCTCCTCCTGCTCCGGCTCGACCCCGAGGATCCCGAGCCTCTGGAAGTCCTCGACGCAACCTGGGAGCTGGTGTCCGAGGAGGTGCGCACGCAAGTCCTCCGAGCGGCGTCGACCGTTCAGCCTCGGGCCGCGATCACGGCGCGCATGCGCGCGCGCGCGCTCGCCTCGCCCTACTCCTCGGAGCGTCGAGCCGTCCTCGAGTCGGCCGCAGACGGCGTGTACGACGAGGCGTACCTCGAAGCCCTGCTCGGCGGTGTGCAACGTCTCGGCCCGGTGGTCGCGGGCGATTCCTGGTCGGCGTTCCTGCGGGCGGTCATCGAGCTGGAGGAAGAGGACGAACGCCGTGCAGGCGACCTGCTCGCCCGCTTCTTGCAGCGTTGGTGCGACGCCGAACGCCTGCCCGGCCTGTGCGGAGACGAGGTGGTGTCCTGGGACTCGATGGGACTCGGCGGGTCCCGTGCCCTCGTGGAGGCCATCGATCGCTGCCTCGTTCGCGACGACGGGGCCGCCCTACGGCTTGCATTGGCGCTGATCCGTCACGGCATGGACGCGGATCTCTTTCCGGAGTCGCCCGAGGTCAAGGCCGCACTGGACCACGTCTACTCCCTGGAGGACGCGCCGGAACGCGTCCCGCCGTACGAGCGGGACGGCCTCACAAGCACCCTCGCCGAGCGCCCGGACCTCGCTGCCGCGACGGTGCAGGCTGCACTGCGACGCGACGCGAGCAGACCCTGGGACGGATACGGCATCGACGTCGAGGACCTGCTGGCGGGGCATCCCGACCGCGTGACGGCCGCCCTCGAGCTCGCGCCGGGGTTCCTGGACCGGGGCACGCGAAGAAGCGTCTGTACGGCGCTCTCGATCCTCGAAGCGGCCGGCGCGTCGGCCGCCGACATGCTGCCGCGCCTGCGGGACCTCTCGGAGCGGTCGCTCCCGACGTGGCGCGACCGCATCACGGCCTGCATCGCGGGAATCGAAGGCGCCGCGGCCCGCGAGAAGGCAGGCGACTCCGGGGACGACGGCGACGAGTGACTCCGGCTCGGTGCGGCGCACCGGGCGGACGCGGCGCCACCGACACGGCCAGGCGACGGCCGAACGCCTGGAGAGAGCAACGGCCTTGTTCGATTCGATCTTCTCGGTCAGGATGTGCCCGCGATCAGGCCACCGCAGATGGAGCGCTACCGGTCGTTTCGCCGCAAGGAGCTCCCGATGATCGAGGTGCTGACCGACCTTCCCGACCGAGTGCTCGGGCTCAGGGCAAGCGGCGAAGTCACGGCCGACGACTACAAGACCGTTCTCGTTCCTGCCATCGAGGAGAAGCTCACCAGGCAAACGAAGGTGCGGCTGCTCTACGTCCTCGGGGACGAGTTCAAGGGCTACACCGGAGGCGCCGCGTGGGAGGATGCAAAGGTCGGCATGAAGCACCTCACCTCGTTCGATCGCATCGCGGTGGTGACCGACGTCGACTGGATCGAGAAGATGGTCAGAGCTTTCGGCTTTGCGCTACCGGGCGAAGTTCGGGTGTTCGGCAACGACGATCTCGAGCCCGCGCGGCGGTGGATCTCGGAGCCGCCTTCGACCGGACACTTGTCGTTCGAGCTCATCCAGGAGAAGAGCGTGTTGATCTTGGAGCCGAAGGGTGAGCTCGAATCCGCAGACTTCGAGCGCCTGAGCGCGAAGGTCGACCCCTACATCGAAGAAACGGGCGGCCTCGAGGGCATGCTGATCGTCACCGAGCACTTCCCGGACTGGGACGACTTCTCCGCGCTCGGCTCTCACCTGCGCTTCGTGCGGGACCACCACGAGAAGATCCGGCGCATCGCGATCGTCACCAACGACCGACTGGTCTCGGCCCTGCCGCGTATCGCGTCGCGCTTCGTCAAGGCCGAGGTGCGCGCGTTCCCCATGAGCGGGAGGGACCAGGCGCTGCGCTGGGTCGGCGAGCGTTCGACCGAGAACGCCGAGGCGTAACCCGGCCTCCGGCGGGCTTCGGGCGGCCCCGGCACTCGGACCCTCGGACGCCGACGCGGCCGTGGGCGCGTGGGTCAGCGGCGGCCGAAGGCGGCGCTGAGGGCGCGGTCGAAGGTCTGCAGGTCTTCGACCTCTCGGCGGAGGCAGCACGCGAGGTGCAGCAGGTCGCGGGCGCCGAGTCCACGGTGCGTCTCGGCGAGGCTGCGCGCGAAGTGGACGTCGTCCGGTTCGACCGGCCACACGGTGGCCACACTTCGTCGGGCCATCTCCAGCGCGAGGTCCAGCGTACCCGTCCGCCCGAGCGGCAGATACGCGTGGAGCAGCTCCTGGAGGACTTCGGCGGACGTCGCTAGCACGGATTCGCGCTCGATCGCGCGTTCGAAGAAGGCCTGGGCTTCGACGCGGAGCGGGTGCTCTCGCCCCACGGCGTACAGGAACACGCTGGTGTCGACGAAGATCACGTCCCCGAATCCCCGCCGTCATCTCGGGAACGACGCATGGTCTCGAGGTGCTCGGCCCAGTCCGGCTCGCGCCCGGTGCCGTGGTGGGCCTCACACGCCGCGAAGAACGACTGCAACTCCTCGTGCGATCGAAAGCGACCGCGCTGCCGGGATGCAGCGAGCCGCTCGAGGCCCGCCCGGCGCAGCCAGGCGGAGAGCGAGAGCCCGTCGCGCACGGCCACCCGCCGAAACGCCTCCTTCTCCTCCGGACTGAGCAGGACCTGGATGCGCACCATGCTGTATGCCCCGGCTGTGTATCATTACTGTGTATACGTAACATCATAGCACACTCCGTTGGATGAGGCTGTGTGCGGCGGGACCTGGGCCCCGAAAGGGACCCGGGGCCTGCAATTCCGAGGGGCCGGCGCGCGTCGAGCACGCGAGACGCCAACCCCTGGAGACGCCATGGCCCCCCTGCACCCCTGCCCCCCCACGCGCCGACGGACCGGCACGCGCCGCTTCGTGTCGGCCCGCGCACCGTTCGCCGCCCTGGTCCTCTCGGCCCTCCTGCTCGGCGCGTGCGGAGGCGGAAGCGGGCAGGGGCTTCCGACGGCGAGCGGTCCGGTCCGGGTGACCAGCACATCGCTGCCTGCGACGAAGTCCGGCGAGACGATCGATCACGTGATCCCGCTGAGCGGCGGATGCGGCGGCCCCTACGTCATCACCGTGATCGACGGGCGTCTGCCGCGCGGCGTGACGATCGACGATGCAGACCACGCGCTGCGAGGCGTCCTGCTCGAAGACGGCCAGTTCGCCTTCACGCTGCAGGTCGTGGACACGGGCTGCGACCCCTTCTCCAGCACCACGGCCTCGTTCCTCATGGGTGTGGACGTCGGCAGCGTCGTCATCGTCGACGTGCTCCTCGACGGGCAACCGAGCCTGGCTCCGCCGGGCTCTACGCCCGACAACCCGGTGTATGCCGCTTTCCCCACCGTGGTCTACAACCAGTTCACGACCCTCGAGCTGGTGGTCGCGGGTGGCGTCGGTCCCTGGAGCGTGGAGGTGGTCGACGATCCGACGAATCCCCTCGCCGGTCCGCTGCCGCTCGGTACCAGCG
>JAUXCH010000167.1 GCA_030618975.1 Planctomycetia bacterium | reverse complement strand
CTTTCGGCGGCGAGCGCCGCGGGACCGTCGCGGAGGAGCGGACCGCACACCGGATGCCCTGCGGGCTCGTACGCCTCCAGGAGCGCGGCCAGCGGCGTCTCCCACGCGTTTCCGAGGAGCACGCCCTGGCAGAGGTGGACGTTCCCCCACGCGTCCAGGTGCACGCGACCGGGGTCCGCGAGGTCCTCGTCGGGGCACTCCGTGAAGGTGGCCGTCGGCTGCGTGGGTCGGCCCGCGGTCAGGGTGTCCGCCGCGCGGCCGCGGAAGCGGACGCCTTCGCCCTCCGAGGGGTGAGGGATCGAGATGGCGCTCGCGGGGATCCCCAGGCGTCCGGCTGCCGCGAGCGCGCGCCGGGCCGGCGTGTCGTCCACGTCGCCGTGGTGGAAGGCGTCGTCGGAGACGGACAGGTCTTCGACGCCCAGCCGGGCGAGCGGCTCGAGCCAGAGCGCCGCGTCGTCCTCCGTCTCCGCCCAGTAGGCGTTCGTGACGACGCCCGTGCGAAACCCCATGGCGCGCGCCGTCTCCAGGCCTTCGATCATGAGCGGGTACAGGAGGAAGGGTTCACCGCCCTCGAGGTAGATCCACTCGACGGTGCCCACCTCCGCGGCCTGCTCCAGGGCCTGGCGCAGGCGCGCGCGCGTGAAGGTGCCCCGGGCCTGGGGACTCGAGAACACGAAGCAGTGATCGCACGCCAGCGTGCAGCGGTAGGTCAGGAGCAGGTGGACACCCGTCAGCACGGACGCAGGGTAGGCGGGACCCGCCGCGAGAGCCAGGGGGCGGCTCGTCGCGAGCGGCCTTGGCCGTGTGGAGACCCGCGGCGCAGGGCAACCCATCGACCGGGTTCAACCGGAAGGCCCGCGGTGCTACCCTGGGCGCGAAGTGGTGGTTGCCCCGGGGACGGGCTGCGACGCCTCGCGTAGCTCGACCGGCCGCCAGGGAGATACCGAGCCTCGAGGCGAAAGGGGCGTTTCATGGCCATCATCACCATCAGTCGCGGGTCGTTCGCCGGCGGGAAGGCCTTGGCCGTCCAGTTGGGGGAGACCCTGGGCCAGCCGGTCCTCGGCCGGGAGGAGGTGCTCACCCGGGCGGCACAGGAGTACGGCATCAACGAGTCGGAGCTGACCACGGCACTCAACGAGTCGCCGACGTTCTGGCGGCAGGTGCCGGGCAAGCGGCTGGCGTACGTGAAGTGCGTGACCGCGGCGCTGCTCGACCACGCGAAGGACGGCAACCTGATCTACCACGGCAATGTCGGCCATCTGCTCCTGGCCGGCATCTCGCACGTACTCCGCATACGCGTGATCGCGGACCTCGAGTTCCGGATCGGCGCCGCCATGGAGAAGACCGGACTTCCTCACAACAAGGCCGAGGCCTACATCCAGCGCGTCGATCAAGACCGCAAGCGCTGGGCTCGCTTGCTCTACGGAGAGGACTGGGAGGATCCGCACCAGTACAGCGTCGTCCTGAACCTCAGTCAGGTCAGCGTCACCGGGGCGTGCGCGACGGTCGTTCACATGACGGAGCTCGACGATTTCAAGCCCACCGACGAAAGTCGAAAGCGCTACCAGGACCTCCTCCTCGGCTGCCGGGTCTGGGCCGCGCTGGCCAAGGAGCCCAAGACCCGGAGCTCGGGCATCGACGTCACGGCCGACGACGGCGAAGTCGTGATCGTCGGCTCCGTCCGCACTGCCGAGGCAGGCGAGCTCCTCCCGCAGATTGCCGAACGGGTGGAGGGCGTACGATCCGTGCGTTGCGAGGCCGGAATGGGGACGGACTGGTACTGGTAGGCGGAGGGGTCGGAACCGCTCCTCGGACGGGACACGCGGTACGGCTCACCCACCCCCGGAGTTCTACGTCAGGACGTAGCCCAGGCGCCTGAGCGCTCGCCGGAATGCAGCCTCCGAACCCACCGGAACGGCGAGGTGCCGCTCCCCGGCGAGGTAGCAGTGCGGACGCGTGCGCGAATCGTGGGCGACCAGCGACGCCAGGGCGTGATCCCGACACTCCAGCAGGCGTGCTGCTGCGACGTCCCGGATGCACGTCGCACGGGACTCGACGTCGTCCAGCAACCGAAGCACGGTGTCGGGAAGAGGCGTGGCGCTCCGGGCGACGAGGAACTCGCGGATCTCGCCCATTGAACGTCCCGCTTCGAGCGCGACGCGTAGGCGATCCGCCTCCAGCCGCCACACACGTTCCGAGACGCCGACGGCGTACGTCTCGAGCGCGAGGCGATCTGCGGCACTCGGCACGTCGGCCAGGACGGCCACCTCGAAGTTGGGAAGGATCCGCAGCACGCCGCGCGTCTCGAGCGGCGCCGGGGCATAGGACGACGAGGCGCCGAGGCACCAGGCTCCGAGTGCCGTGACGCGCGCGTACAGAAGCCCGTCGTAGCGGCTGAGGTAGGGCAGCTCGTCGGCGCCCCACACGTCGTAGGGGGTCTCGCGGGCGCCGGCCGGTGGAACGAGCGCCACGTCGAGGAGGCCCAACGTGGTCGCGTACTCGAGGAAGAAACACAGGAGATAGCGTTCGTCGAGGAGTTGCTCGCGACCGGCGTACCCGAAGGAACCGTAGTGGGGATCCTCCAGGTAGAGCTTCCACGGATTGCGAGCTACGCGATACGCGGCACCGGTCGCGATGATGTGGCACCGGAATGCGTCCAGGTCGAACCAGCGCCCCACGGGAACCGCCATGAGCGTCTCCGCGATCGCCTGGCGCCGAGGCTTCACGGCCGTGAGGCCTCGCTTGCCCTTCCCGCTCTGCCCCTTGACGCAGTCGACCCGAGAGAGTTCGTCGAGGAGCGTGGTGCCGAGCCAGCGCCGCCACAAGCTGCGAATCGTGTCGGCAGGAGGAGCGGAGAGTGCGGCCCGCCCCGCCTTGGTGAGCTGCAGACGGGAAGTCGTGGTGCCGACGAGCCTGCCGGCTTGGAGGAGCAGGGGCCACGCGAAGGCGCGGATCGGCCCCGCGGCCTCATCCCGTCGGCGGCGCGTACCGGTCTCGTCGGCGTAGAAGTCCCCCCCTTCCAACACGGACAGGACCGCTTCGAGTGCGCGAGCCGAGGGCCTGCGGGTCTTGGGACCCACGGAGACACTTCCCGCGTCCACGAGACGGAGTACGGAGAGAAGCTCCCGTTGGGCCACCCGCTCGGACTCGTGGACCACGATCGGTACGGACGCCTTCCGCCGCGCCGCCCGGGAGGGGTCCGAGCTCCGGTCCTGCTCGGCAGGAACCTCGTCCAGCGTCTCGATCGTCACGGGCGCGGGCGGAGGCACGAAGGCCTCGAGCCGCGCCTTCAGGTCTGCGGGCATGATGCCCACGCCGTAGAAGAAGAACCGGAGGGCGGTCGGGTCGGCGTCTTGCGCGTACTCGTCCAGGGAACCCCAGGCCGGAGACGTTCCGTACTTCGCGTGGAAGCGTCTCTCGTCGAAGCGGGTCCCGTCGGAGTGCACGACCTCGGCCACGGCGGCTTGCTGGACTGCGTCGAGCTTCCCCCACGTCGCCTCGAGACCGTCGCCGGCGAGGTGCCGGGCGATCTTCTCGACGAGGTCGGCCTTGCGCGTCGGATTCCGTCCTTCGGTGAGGCGCGCCAGGCGCTTCAGACCGGCGGCCGATACGCTCTCGATGGCCGCTTCGCGAAGCGTGGAAAAGATGTCGGCGTGGCCTGAACGTCTCACGTCACCTCCTGTGCGGCGGCCCGCGGGTCCGACACCGGCGCCCACCTCCATTGGAGACCAGGGGGCCCCCGCAGACCCCGCTCCCGCTCCGCCCACGGGGTCGCTTGGGCCCGATCTCCGCCAGGGCGGCGGCCTCGGCGTGACGGCGCGACGCGCGTCGCGCTTCCCCGTGGAGGTCCCGGTCAGCGCGCGTCCTCGGCGAGATCCTCCATGTGGGTCTTCAGCATCCCGTCGAGCTCGATGAGGTCCAGCTCTCCGAACGCGCGCTCCAGCGCCTCGTACGCGGGCTTCGACTCGAGATCCGCGAGCAGCTGCTCGAAGAGGGCGTGGTGCTCCGTCTTGCCGTGCAGGAGCATGTGCATGAAGGCCCAGGCCTGCGCGTAGTGGCGGCGCCCCCCCGCGTAGAACTCCTTCCTGGAGAGGTGGAGGAAGGTCTTCATCGGGACCGGGGGAGCCTCCTCGAGGAGCTCGAGGTACTCCGGCCGCGCGCGTCCGAAGTGGAGCTTGCCCGCGACCCGGTGGCCGTACTCGTAGTACCCGGCGAGCCCCTCGTTGAACCACGGCGGAACGTAGGAGAGAAAGCGGTCCAGGTACTGGTGCAGCCCCTCGTGCCGAACGGTCCTGAGCATCCTTTCCCGGCTCGGCAGATTCCAGATCAGGAGCTGTTTCAGAAAGGGGCTGTAGACGCCGGCGACCTGGGGGTGCACCTCGCCGGCGAGCCGGCCCAGATCGCGCAGGTAGGCCTGGAACCCCGATCGTCCGCGGAACAGGTAGACCTTGAAGCGCTGCGTCCGGTCCCGGGCAACGCGTCTGAGCCTCGTCCGATAGGCGCTGTGCGCTTCTTCGAGGATCTCCGCCGCCTTCCGGCACGTCTCCGGGTCGATGTCGGACAGGACGTGGAAGTTCGCGGACTCGTACTCGTGGACGCGCGTCCAGGAAGGGCCGTTCAGCGCCTTGACGAGTGCGCGACTCAGTGCCTCGAGCGTGTCCGACGTGACGCCCTGCTCCATCGCGCGCTGCGCAATCTTCTCCGCCTCCGCGAATCTCCCCGCTCGCAGCAGGCCGACCACGGCCGTCTCGTACGCCACGGGCGCCCGTGGACGTTCACGGAGGGCGCTCTCGAAGACGGCCTGGGCCTCGCGCACGCGGTCCATGCGGAGGAGGATCCTCCCGCGCAGCAGGACGGCCGGCAGGTATCCCGGCGCCTCCACCTGACAGGCCTTCAGCTGCTCCAGAGCCGCGGCCGGGCGGTGCATGCCCAGATGAACGCGACCTCTGAGGTAGGCGCAAACGCTCGAGGCGCCCCCCCGGGTAGCGAGCATCTCGACGTGCAGCGCGGCCCGGAGGACCTGGCCCTTCTCCAGGAGCGCAACGATCGCGTCGAGTGCCGCGTGGTCGGAAGCGTGCACGTCCGCGGGCCACCGGGACGTGACGGCCGGGGAACCCGCTGGGTCCGCCCGCCGCGCCTCGAGGAGCCACGGCGGCAGGTAGCGGCTCTCGTCGTACGCCTCGCCAAACGCGGCCCGCTGGGTCTGGACCACCTCGTCGATCCTCGACTGGATCCAGGAGGGCTCGATGGGGCCCTCCAGATCCATCTGGGTCCAGCTCTGAGCGTTCATCCCTGCCAGCCCGAACACGTCGTGAGGCTTCTGCGCCGTGCCGATCGGCCAGAAGTTGACCGACGCCGAGATGCTGGTCGCACCGACCTCGACCTCGATCTTGTACTTGCGGCCCTTTCTGACAGGGGCAGGACTCCTCTTCGCGACCACCGTCTCCTCGCCCCCGTCGTTGTGGACGATGACCGCGGGAGACCAGGTCCTCCGGCGGCCCTTCCGGCGCATCGGGCTTCCGCTGACGACGTGCCAGAACTGCACGCGCTGCGTCTTCGGGTCCTTCGTACCCCCCACGACGATGCGCGGGCTGTGCCGGGGGTCGGGCGGAAACTTCTCGCCCTTGACCGTCACGGTGAAGGGCCCGCGGAATGGCGCGGGGAACGTCAGCAAGCCGCCGGCGACGACCTGGAGGTCGTCGTCGGTCTCCGGCGTGTAGCGGATGCGGATCATGCCGGAGTGGGCCACGTAGTGCAGGAGCTTGCCGCTCACCACGTCCTGCGGATTGGGCGTGGGGTGCTCCGACCCGAACACGAGGTTGCGAACGAGGTCCTGCAGCTCGACGCGGCGCGCGAGCACGTATCCCTCTTCGGCGTGCTCCTCGAGCAGGTCGAGGACGAGGTCGAGACCCTCCCGACACTCCTCCTCCCCGAGCAGGTCACGCGCCTTCTGGAGGCCTTCCTCGAACCCCGACCGACGGACCGCCGGTTCCTCCGCCTGCAGTCCTCCGTCCGGCGCGCCCATCCAGAGCGCGACGACGAGAACGGCCAGACAGACACGACGGGCCATGATCCCCCCGGGTGATCCCCGGGGATTCAACCCCGGCGGTTCGCGGGGATCAAGCGCGACCGCCCCCGCCGCGCCGATCACGGTCCACGAAAGTCGGGAGTCCCAGTGGGCCTCCGGGTCCTCATCCAGGCGACACGCCCTCCCGGCGGGCGAGCACGTCGCGCAGGTGCCGGATCTCGTCGTCGATGCGCGTCGGATCGTCGACCGTGTCCGCGACCTCCGCGCGCAGGGCCTCGCGGAGTTGTCCGCGCAAGCGATGCACCGCCACCTTCACGGCCGTCTCCGAGAGACCCAGCCGCTCGCCGAGCACGCGGTAGGAGGGGGTTCGGTCGCCCTCGAGGACGGGCTTCAGCGCCTCGAAGCGCTCGGCCTTCTCCGCGGAACCCGAGCGGTACCGCGTGGCGACGCGCTCCCTGGCGCGATCGAGGAGGACGAGCGCGTAGCGGCGTTCGAAGAGGTGTTCCGCGGTGGCGAGGTGAGCCGGTTCGAGGCGGTAGCGGGCTTCGCCGTCCTCGGCGTCGAGGGAGACGTGCCTGGCGCGGCCTCCGCGCTTCCAGGCCGCCTCGCGCTCGCGCGCCTTCGACGCGTGGTTGCGGAAGGCCGTGAGGAGAAAGGTCCGGAACCGTCCGCGCTCGGGGTCTGCGCGCTCCAGCATCCCCGTCTCCATGACCTCCGCGAAGAAGGACTGCACGAGGTCCTCGGCGTCTTCCGTCGACCGTCCCAGGCGGCGCGCGAAGGCGTAGAGGGGGTAGGCGTACCCCCGGCAGAGATCGCCCAGGGCGGTACGAGCCGTTTCGTCCGAGCCGCTCGCGGTGGCGACGAGGCTCCAGCGGGTGGCCGCGAACGGGGACGGCCGGTCGGGGGGCGGGCTCCGGGTCACGCGGCGCATCCTACGGCGGGACGAACTCGACTTCACCCACCGCGAAGACCCATCCGACGGGGTAGAAGGGGTTGTAATTCCGGCGCATGGGGAACACGAGGGTCCGGTCGAACGGCGGGTAGCGCTTCGTTGCCGTGACTCTCGCCGTCCGCTCGAAGCGGTCGAGGTCGATCCGGGCGACGCGGAACTGGTGCGGGGCGCCGCCCAGCCGCGCCGCGCTCGTGAGCGGCAGGCCGAGCTTGCCGGCTCGACCCTCTGCCTCGATCTCCTCCGGGCTCGAGGCCGCGAGCGTCTTCCGATCCTCCTCGCTGTAGAGCCTCACACGCCACTTGGTGGTCGCCAGGGGCAGGTCGCCGTCACGGGTACGATCCACCCACTTCTTCCACGCCTCCAGCACGAGCTCGATCAGCTCCTCGCGCTCGTCGAGCGTCTTCAGGCCGTGCACCTCGGGCAGGGGAGCGCCGTCGGTGAGCTCGAGGAGACGCCGGGTGCGGCCGTCCGCGGGAGCGCGCGGCGGCCGGTCCCTGAGTGTGCGGGCGAAATCCCGCCGCTCGCGGTCCACGCGAACGCTGTTCGCGGCCACGGCCCAGATGTAGGCGATTCCGACCCCGTTCAGAAGGGCCAACAGACCGACCGCGATCCAGACCTTCGCTCCGTACCCGGCTCGCGATGCGGCCGCGCCGCCCAGCAGGGCGACGATCAGGCCGAATCCCCACACCAGGCTGCTCGCGACCCCCATGGCCGTTACGGCATCGAGCAGGGTCTGGTCGAGCGCACCTCGGGTGAAGTAGTACGCGACGACCGCCGTGAGGATGCCGAGCGGAATGGCGATGCCGGCGAGCACGAGCGCGGTCCTTCCCGGGCGCGGCGCCGTCAGGGGACGCGGCGCAGGAGGCACGACCGACGTGTCGGGCCCCTCGCCGATCGCCGGCTCGTCGAGACGTTCGACGTCGGTGCGCACCTCCCCGGCCTGCTGGTAGCGAAGATCCCGCTCGCGCTCGAGCGTCCGCATCACGATGGCGTCGACGCGCTCGTCGAGGCCGGCCGTCTCCGACGGGTTCGCGTAGCGACCGATCGGCAGATCGCCCGTGAGCATCTCGTAGAACACCACGCCCAGGCTGAAGATGTCGGCGCGGTGATCGACACTCTGGGGGGTTCGGTACTGCTCGGGCGCCATGTACTGCCACGTGCCCATCACCTGCCGCGTGCCCGTGAGCGTCGGATCCTTGCCATCGCCCTCCGTGAGCTTCGCCAGGCCGAAGTCGGCGATCTTCACGCGGCCCCGCTCGTCGAGCAGGATGTTCTCGGGCTTCACGTCGCGGTGGACCACGCCCTGGTCGTGCGCGTACTGCAGGGCGTCGCAGATCTGCGGCACGATGGCCAGCGCCTCGGCCGGAGCCACGCGTCCGCCGTCCAGGACCTGGCGCAAACTCGCGCCGTCGACGTGCTCCATCACGAGGTAGTAGAGGCCGTCCGTCTCGCCGGACTCGTGGATGCGCACGATGTGGGGGTGGTCGAGCCGCGCGAGCGTGCGCGCCTCCCGACCGAAGCGCTCGGCGAACGCCGGGTCCTCGGAGAGTTCCCTGGGCAGGATCTTCAGGGCGACGATCCGGTCG
>JAUXCH010000426.1 GCA_030618975.1 Planctomycetia bacterium | reverse complement strand
CGCGTAGGCCGCGCAGATCGCGGGAACTCAGGTGCGTGCAACAGCAACTACATACCGGTGATGGCCTCGTGGGCGGCACGAATCCGCGAGGCAGCGGCGTGGGTTGCCGGCGCGAACGCCCCATCATCACTCCGAGGTACAGCTCGAATCTGCTTCTGCGCGACCATTTCATCGACGAGTTCGCGTACCGCCCCGTACCCCTCGAGGGGCGGCAGGCCATCGGTGGCCTCGATGATTCGGGCAGCGTCTTCATAGTGCCGCGCGAATGTGGAGGGCTCTGGGTCGTCGCGGGCGGCCTTTCGGATCAGGGCGTCGAGCTTCTCGATGAGCGTAACGAGTGGATGCACACATCGAACACCACGAGGACGATTGTCCGTGTACGACTCCCCTTGTTCCCAAAGTGCCGGTTCGTCGTGTACGAACGAGGAGAGGTCGCAACGGACGAATGGGAGGACTCTGGCGCTCCCGATTTCGAGTAGTACGTACGGTTTCATCGCTGGGTCCAGGTCCGCTTGATTCCTCCCGTCGTAGTGCACGCGGAGTTGCGCAGTGCGCCAGGACCTGTCCGCCTCTTCTGCGTCCAACTCGACACTCGCGCCAGGCACGGCGAGCACGTGCGCAAGCCTCTCAAAGTACGCCCGTCGAGCGGTCGTCGCTCGCTTGCTCTCCCTCCACCAATCAACGACAAGCGGAAGGTCTTCCACGCGGCCTGGATCCAACTTCAGGTCCAGATCTTCCGAGAACCGCTGGATCAGGCAGAAGCCCTTTGAAAGTGACGTTCCACCCTTGAACCACACGTCGAAGCCCTGGTCGTGCAGCGCCCAGAGGGCGTGCGTGACCCAGTAGTCCTTCTCGACGAGCGCGATGTGGAGGTCGTGCTTTGCCGCGACGATCCTGAGGAGATCGTCGAACTCCGGATCCTCGTGGACAAACGTCATGCGACCACGACAGCCAGAAAGGGCTCGAGGAGTTCCTGTACGGCTCTCGTGGCATAGCGGTCGATCATCGAGCGCAGCCGAGTCGCGTCCAATCGCCCCGATGCGACAGCCCGTCCCGCCGCCGCGGAAACCTCGCGCCGAGATACACCGGCCTCCGTCGCATGCTGGAGCAGATCCACGACGAACCACTCCTTGGGTGGCCGCTTGGGGAACGCGACACGCCTGAGGCGGAACGACCGACCTCCCAGGCGGAATGTGCCGGAGCGCTTCGTGTTGTAGACGAGCGTATGGGCGTACATGGCGGTGGAGCCCAGACCGAGCGCATTCCACCGCTCTGGACCCGTGACGACGAAGGGCGAACCACCCAGGAAGCTGCGAAGCAACTCCTCGTCGCTGGGCGGGACCGGACCGAAGCGGCTTCGGCCAGGCCGGCTGTAGAGCCCGTGAGCGAGTCGCTCCAGCGTCCCGTTGTCGACCAGACGCTTGGCCAATCGCGTCGGGTTCGTGCTCCAACGGGCGAGATCCCGAGTGCGGTACACCCGTCCTCGTCGCAACCGGGGGAGGGTGCGATACGCGCCATGCAGGGGATCCTCTGGCTTTGTGTATGAATCTTTCAGGAAAAAACATACACAATAGGGCCGGGATGCGCAAGCACGCGCAAGGGGCCGCTCCAGGGGGCGAGGTGAGCGAGAGCACGGTGTCTCGCGTTGTTGAAGGCCTCTCCGTGCCGGGGGCAACGGCAGGATCCCGAAGGCGTCTCGGGGTGGGATCGAACGTGAGCGAGGGCTCCACGGTCTGACGGCGAAGGCGGCGTGGAGATATGGAGGGTGAGCCCTGTCGCCCCCCGGGGCTTGGATCACGGAGGCCGACGTCGTGGACAGGAGATGAGGTATCGGAGGAAGCAGGGGCTCGTTTCCCCCCGTTGGGCCCTTCGAGGCGGACGAAGCGCGTGCTCCGCCGAGGACCCGAGAGCGGCTCGCGGGTGCCGCGTGGCCGATCGCGAAGGGGAAGGTGCGCACGTTGCCGCGCGCCCGGGGGATACGAGGGGCGGTGCCTGTCGTGCGCTTCTCGACTCTTCCGTGCCGGTTCGGCCGGTGCTGTGCTCCCCCTTCGTCGGTCTCGGAGGGGCTCCCGGGCCCGGGCCGGGCCCGCGGAGCGGGTCGGTTCGTCCGCGTATCGTCAGCTGCCCTCGCCCGGGGGAAATGGACTCCCCATGGTGTCGGAGACACGTAGCCTGATGGACAGGTTCCGGCTGGAACGCCCCCCCTCGACGCTTCGTCCGCAGGGCGACGAGGTACTCTCGACACGGGACACGATGGCTGACCGTCCGAAGATCGAGGAACCGGCCGTTCCTGGCCGCAGGTCGAGGAGTTGGGAGAGCAGGTGAGGCGTTACGCGACCTGGCTCCTGGCCGTGGCCGCCCTGGTCGCCGTGCTCGTGTTCGTGCTCGCGCTCGACCTGGGGGGCGACCCGTCAGGGGGTTCTCCCGAGCCGGGAGCGGCGGGGTCCGGCCGCGACGGGGAATCCCCGCTCTTCCTCCGTGGTCACGGGGCGCCCCGGGCCGTGCAGCCCCCCGCCGACGCGATCCGCGCCTGGGGACGGGTCGAGGACGAAGGCGGCCGGGGCGTGGGGGGCGTGGTCGTCGTGGTCCGCCGCGCCGTGCCCTACGTTCGCGGCCCCGGCCTCGTCGACCACGCGTTGGGTTCGGAAGCCCGGCTCGGCGAGGTGCTCGATGTCACGCGATCGGCGGAGGACGGAGCGTTCGAGCTCGCGAACCTCCGCCCGCGTACCGCGTGCGTCGTGCGTGCTCTGCCTGAACCACCCGCCGTCGGAGAGTGCCGGGATCTCGGCGCGCGCGACGTGCCGCCCCGTGACCTCGTGCTCCGTGTGCGGCAAGGCGCTCCGCTTCGCGTGCGCGTCGTCGACGCAAAGGGGCGTGGTCTGAAGGCCCGGATCGCGGGGCGCGCCGCCCGGCCCTCTTCGCACGTCACCCGGGCGATCGCATGGTCGTTCGACGAGCGCTCGACGGACGACGACGGCCGGCTGCATCTCGCGGCGGCACCCACAGGTCGCCTGCGCCTCGACGTGCGCGTTCCCGGCCGCGGCTCGCGGCGGGACGTCGCCGTGCTCCTGCCCACGGACGGAGAGGTCGTGATCCCGTTCGGCGCGAACGGGCAGGCCGTCGTCGAAGGGCGCGTACGAGACGCAGCCGACGGCGCCGTGCCGGGGGCCTGGGTCCTGCTCGACGTCCGCGCACGACTGGGTGACTCGGCCGGCGCGAGTCGGGAGCATCGTCTGGTGGCGTCGGACGCCGACGGCCGCTGGCGGGTCGCGGGGCTCCCCGCCGGGCTGCTGGACCGGATCACGGTGCAGGCGCCGGGCTACGTCTTCTCCGACCGCCGCTTCCTGGGCGTGCCGCTGGAGGCGAGCCGTGCCACCCGCATCGACGTGACGCTCGAGCGCGGCGTGACGGTGACCGGCAGGGTCACGAGGCCGGACGGCGCGCCGTTTCAGGGCGTGCAGCTGCTCTTCAAGAACCCCTCCGGAACCTGGAAGGGCGGTACGGCACCGGGTACGGGAACCGACGCGACGGGGCGCTACGAGATCGAGGGCGTGCCGCCGGGGCAGATCGTCGTGGCGCCGTGGACCGTCCAGGCGCGCGGGTTCTACCTGCCGGAGCCGAAGACCTTCGACGTTTTGGCCGTGGGCGGCCCCCTGACGGTCGATCTGGTGCTGCACCCGGGCATCACCGTGGAGGGGCGCGTCCTGGACCCGCAGGATCGACCCGTCGACGGCGTCTCGGTCCTCGCCTACGGCCCACCCATGCATCGTGACAAGCCGCTTCCCGAGCACGTACCCCGTGCCGTCACGGACCTGGAAGGGACGTTCCTCTTCCACGGCCTGGATCCGACCGGGGGGTGGGGGTTCAACCTGGCCGGCGGCGAGGGCTGGGAGCGGCGCCCCCGACGCCGTGGCTGCATCCGCAGGTCGAGGGGGCGAAGTTGCGGTCCGTCGTCCTGCGCGTCGGGCCGCCGGCACGCGTCGCGGGACGGGTCCTCGACGCGCAGGGCGCCGGCGTCGCGCGGTACAAGGTTCACCTCAAGCTGAAGAGCAAGTGGTGGGCGGTCGCAACCGACGGCGCGGGTCGGTTTGCCTTCGATGCGGTTCCCGCGGGGACCGCGCGGATCGGCCCGCAGAACGAGCATGCCGCGCGAGGCGTCGAGCCGGTGGAGCTGGAGGTGGCGTGGGGCCAGGTGATCGAGGGCGTGACGCTCCGGGTCCCGGTGGCGCTCAGCGTAGGCGGGCGCGTGGTGGACGGTTCCGGACGACCGCTGGCCGGGCTCCGCCTCGCGCTCGTGCCCGCTGAGCGGCCCATCACCGTCTCGTGGCAGACGTTCACGGATGCGATGGGCCGGTTCGAGTGCGGGGATCTCCCGGCGGGGACCTACAGCGCGTGGATCGACGGCGCCCTGCCGCAGCCGTCCTTCGCGGCGGGCGACCAGGGCGTCCTCATCGTGTACGACCCTCCGCCGACCCGCGTCGTGGAGGGGCGCGTGCTGACCCCCGACGGGAACCCGGTGCCGCTCGGAACCGTGCGGATCGAGGGTGGGGCTGCTCCGTTCGCTTCGATCTTCGACGGCACGTTCCGGCTGCCGGTTCGCGAGACCGGCACACACGCCCGGTTGAGGGTCTCGAAGGCAACCGGTCCCCTCGGCGAGGTGCTGGGCCACTGTGCGCCGAAAAAGGTACGGGTGGATCTTGCGGCCGGCTCGCTCGAGATCGTCCTCCTCCCCGGACGCGTACTGGAGGGGCGCGTGCTGGATCCGTCGGGTGGCGGCGCGGCTGGCGTGACGCTGAAGATCCGGGGTGCCAAGGGCATGCTCTCGCCGTACCAGGCGGTGACGGACGCGCGCGGCGCCTTCCGTTTCGTGGGCGTGCGCGAGGCTCCCGTCACGCTCGTCGTCGATGCAGGGCAGGTCTGGCCCGACCCCGTGCCCCTGCAGATCGAACCGGGGCAGAACGAGCTCGTCATCCGGCTGGACGCCGGCGGCGTCCTGGAAGGTGTCGTCGTCTCCTCGGACGGGAGCCCGCTGGAGGGTGCCCTCGTGGCGACCGGCTGGCGGCCGAAGGG
>JAUXCH010000108.1 GCA_030618975.1 Planctomycetia bacterium | reverse complement strand
GGGCCGCCGTCACCGTGCCAGGAGGTGGTCACGGGGAAGGCCGAGAGGTCGGGTTCCTCCACGACTTCCGTCACCGGGCCGTGGCGTCTGGGCTTCAACCCGATCCGCATCGCCTGGCCGACCCAGCCCCGCATGCTCCACAGCGTCCGCAGCGACGGGCTCGACGCCGCGTCGAGCGCGGCGACGGCCCGCTCGACGAACGCCCGCGGGCGGTCGCCGAAGGCGGCCTCGACGCGACCGAGCGTACCGAAGAGGTTCGTGACGAGGGGGCAGGCGGAGCCCCGCGGCCGGTGGAACAGGAGCGCCGGCCCGCCCGCGGCGATCACGCGCCGGTGGATCTCGGCGGTCTCGAGGCAGGGGTCGACCTCGACCTGCACGTCGGCCACCTCGCCCCGCTTGCGGAGGAGGTCGAGGAAGACGCGGAGGTTGCGAACGGGCGCGCTCACGCCAGGGATCCTACGGCCCGGGAAGACGGACGCTCGCCCCTTCCTTCTCGATCCCCTTCACCTGCCCCGCGCGTTGCGGGAGATCGTCGGAAGGCGGCTGGTGGGTGGACCGCCGGTGGGGGCGTTGCGCAGGCACGCGATGGAAGCGACGGGGGGCCGCGTCCGCCCGTGGACCTTCGACCGCACGCGCCCGGGGGCATTCGGCAGCGGTCCGGCGTGGCTCATGGCGAAAGGTGAAAAATCGGGTCGGGTGTGGATTTTCGGTGTGGATTCTCGCTTGCCCACGCGGGGGATCGTACGGCCCCGAAGGGCGCGTATCCTCCTCCTCTCGCGAGGGAAAGCGAACCCCCCATGCGCATCGCGGTCGGCATCTCCGGAGCCTCGGGCACCGTCTACGGGCAGCGGCTGGTCCAGCGACTGGTCGAGGCGGGGGTGGAGGTCGTGCTCACGGCGAGCCCCACGCTGGCACAACTCGTCCCGGCCGAGCTCGGAGGCACGTTCGATCCGCTCGCCCCCGACCTCGACGCCTTCCTCGGAGCCGACGTCGCCGCGAGGGTCTCGTACCGGCGGCCCGACGACGTGGGCGCGGACGTGGCGTCCGGCTCGTTTCGCCTGGACGGCGTGGTGATCTGCCCCGCCAGCACGGGATTCCTCGGCCGCGTCTCGGTCGGCGCCTCGACGAACCTCCTCGAGAGGATGTGCGAGGTCGCCCTGAAGGAGGGGCGGAAGCTGATCCTCGTGCCGCGCGAGACGCCGCTCAGCGAGATCGCGCTGAACGCGATGCTCGTGCTCGCGCGGGCGGGCGCGGTGATCCTGCCCGCGTCGCCGGGTTTCTACCACCGCCCCGCGAGCATCGACGACCTCGTCGACTTCGTGGTGCAGAAGATCCTGGATCGGCTCGGTGTGGACGTCGACCTCGTACGGCGGTGGTCTTGAGCTTCGTTCGCTCCCTCGGCGACACGCTGTCGATGATCCGCTTCTCGCACAGCGTGTTCTCGCTGCCGTTCGCGCTGTTCGCCCTGTTCCTCGCCGCGGACGGGTGGCCCGAGGCGCGCGTGGTGCTCTGGGTTCTCGTCGCCATGCTGGCCGCGCGGAGCGCAGCCATGGGCATGAACCGGCTGGCGGACAGGCGGTTCGACGCCGCGAATCCGCGGACCGCCGGGCGCGAGCTCGTGACCGGCGCGCTGTCCGTCCGTTTCGTGGGCGTGTTCACGCTGGTCTCGGCCCTCGTGTTCGTGGTCGCGGCGAGCAGGCTGAACGACGTCGCGTTGTTCCTCTCACCCGTCGTCCTGGCCGTGCTCTTCGGCTACTCGTTCCTGAAACGGTTCACGGCACTGGCGCACTTCGGCGTCGGGCTGGCGCTCGGTCTCTCGCCGCTCGGCGCCTGGATCGCCGTGCGCGGCGCCGACGCGGGCGATCTCAGGGTGCCGCTCGCGCTCGGGGCGGGCGTGCTGCTCTGGGTGGCGGGCTTCGACGTGATCTACGCCTGCCAGGACGCCGAGGTGGACCGGCAGCTGGGCCTCTGCTCCCTCCCGGCCCGGCTCGGCGTGCAGCGCGCGCTCGGCGTCGCGGCGCTGCTGCACGTCCTCTGTGTCGTGGCGTTCGCCGCCGTCGGCCCGCTCGCGGGGCTCGGGTGGATCTACCTCGGCGCCGTCGGGCTGGCGGCCGCGCTGCTCGTCGTCGAGCACAGGATCGTCTCGCCGGCCGACCTGAGCCGGGTGAACGCCGCGTTCTTCACCGTGAACGGTTTCGTGGCGCTGATCCTCGGCGCCGCGGGCATCCTCGACGTGCTCGTCGGAATGTGACCGATGTCCGCCGTCCGGCGGAGAATGCCCCGCCATGGCCCGCCGCACGTCCCGCCCGCCCACGCTGTCCGCCGTCGACCTGGCGGCCCGCCTCGAGTCGGGTTCCCTGCCGTCCGTGGTCGTGCTCGCGGGCGCCGAACGGTGGTTTCGCGAGGAGGGCCTGAGGCTCGTCGTCCGGCGCGTGCTGCCCGACGGGGACTCCGGGGCCTCCCTGCTGCGGCTCGACGCGCGCCGGCCCGAGGACCGCTCCGGCGTCTCCGGAGCCGTCGACGAGCTGCGGAGCGCCACCCTCTTCGGCGGCGCCAAGGTGATTGCGGTGGAGAACGCGGACCAGGCGGCCGGCCCGTGGGCCGAGGGCCGCAAGAGCCCGATCCGCAACCTCACCGAGGCGGGGCTCGCCGCCGACACGTCGAGCGTGCTCGTGCTGCTGACGGCGCGGCCGGTGCGGGGCAAGTCGCCGATCCCGGCTGCCGCGCTGGTGGAGGCGGGCGCCCTCGTCGTGGACTGCCGGTCGCTCTACGACGCGCCGGGCTCGTGGCAGCGCGGCGTGCCGCCCTACGAGCACGAGCTCTCGCGGTGGATCGTCCGGCGCCTGGCGGGGGAGCACGGCAAGCAGATGGACCTCGCGGATGCCCACGCGGTGTCGAGGCTCGTGGGTTCGGAGCTCGGCGAGCTGGATGCGGCGCTGAAGAGCCTGGCCCTCTTCGCGGGCTCGCGGCAGACCGTCGTGGAGCAGGACGTCCACGAGGCGCTCGGCGCCACGCGAACGGATCCGGCGTGGCGCCTCACGGACGCCGTGGCCCAGCGCGACCTGGACGGCGCCCTGACCCTGCTCGAGGCGGCCTTCGACCGCGGGGTCCCCGACGGCCGGGGCGGCCAGGTGACGAACCCGGAGCCCCTCTTCCACTTCCTCGCCGCGTCGCTCCTCGGCACCTGGCGCCGCCTGCTGGCTGGGGCCGAGGCTCTCTCGCGGGGCGAGACGCCGGCCGACGTGGCCAAGGGGCTGGGTGTCCCGTCGTTTCGAGCCGAGGGCTTCCTCGCCCAGTGCCGCAGGGATCCGGCCGATCTCCTCGCGCGCCAGGCCGCGTTCTTCGAGGCGGAGACGGGCGTCAAGGGTGGGGGCGTCCCCGCCCGGCTCGCCCTCCTGCGCCTGGTCGTCACCCTGGCCGCGTAGGGTCTCCTGAGCCATGGGCCGCATCCACGTCCTCGATCCGCACGTCGTCAACCAGATCGCCGCCGGCGAGGTGATCGAGCGTCCGGCCTCCGTCGTGAAGGAGCTCGTCGAGAATGCGCTCGACGCAGGCGCGCGGAGGATCGACGTGCGTGTCGGGGACGGGGGCCGCGCGCTCATCGAGGTGGCCGACGACGGCTGGGGCATGGACGAGCAGGATCTCGCCCGCGCCTTCCTGCCGCACGCGACGAGCAAGGTGGAGTCCGTCGACGACCTGCTTCACGTCGGCAGCCTCGGATTTCGTGGCGAGGCCCTCGCGAGCGTCGGGAGCGTCGCGCGCGTGCGCATCACGTCGCGCCCGTCGGGCGCGGAGGCGGGCTGGGTCGTCGAGGACTTCGAGGGCGACGTCAGGTCGCCGACACCGGCCGCCTCGTCGCCGGGCACCGTGGTGCGCGTGGAGGGGCTCTTCGCGAAGGTGCCGGCCCGGCGGAAGTTCCTCCGCACGGCCGCGACCGAGCTCGGGCACGTGACCACGCTCCTGGGGCGCTTCGCCGTCGCATTCCCGGAGGTCGCCTTCCGGCTCGTGCAGGGGACGCGCACGTTGCGGGATACGCCGGCCGGGAGCGACCGGCGCGCCCGCATCGGGGGGGTGCACGGCGACGACCTGGCCGCGTCCCTGCTCGAGGTTCGAGGCGAGCACCTGGGATTCCATCTCGAGGGCTGGGTCGGTCCGCCCTCGGTCCACCGCGGGGACGCACGGCTGGAACAGGTCTTCGTGGGCGGACGCTTCGTCCGCGACCGCACCGTGTCGCACGCCGTGCGCCAGGCCTACGCCGACCTCCTGCCGCCGGGAAACAGGAGGCCCGTCGCCTTCCTGTTCCTCACGTGCGACCCGTCCCAGGTCGACGTCAACGTGCATCCCGCGAAGGCGGAGGTGCGGTGGCGCGACGGAAGCACCGTGCACCGCCTCGTGCAGCGGATCCTCAGGGAAGCCCTCGAAGGCGCCCCCCCGGGTGTTTCCGTGCCGCTCGAGTCGTCCCACCCGAGGCCGAGCACGGCCGAGGCGGTGGAGTTCGCCTTCACGCACGGCGTGGGGCGAGCGTCACCGGCGTTTTCGAGTGCCCCTACACCGGGTGCCGGGCGGGTGGCGGAGGGACCGCCGGGGGCCGGGCCGTCGGGGTCCGGGCCGGCCGAGTCCCCCCCCGCGCGCCGCACGGGCGAGGGCCTGCGCCCCGTCGGACAGGTGTTGGGGACCTACCTGGTGCTCGAGGGGGACGGGGAGGTCGTCCTCGTCGACCAGCACGCCCTGCACGAGCGGATCCTCTTCGAGGAGATCTCGGCCCGGCTCAGGGAGGCGGGCGCGCTGGAGGTGCAGCGCCTCCTCGTGCCCGTGGTCGTTTCGCTCGGGCACGCGGAAGCGGCGCTCGTGAGGGAGCAGGCCGAGACCCTCCGCACGCTGGGCTGGATCGTGGAGCCGTTCGGCGAGGACGCCGTGGCGATCCAGGGACTCCCTGCGGTCCTCAGCCGTCCCGATCCCGAGGCGATGCTCGCCGAGGTGCTCGAGGTGCTCGCGCGGGGGGCGGCCGAGGGGCTCGACCGGGCGTCCCTCGTGAAGGAGACGGTCGACCGCATGGCCTGCCGCAGTGCGGTGATGGCGGGCGACGTGCTACGCGACGAGGAGGTGCTCGCCCTGCTCGAACGCGCCGAGGCACTCGACCACTCGCACTCCTGCCCGCACGGGCGCCCCACGCGGCTCACACTGTCGCGCGGCCTGCTGGAGCGCTGGTTCCACCGGACGGTCTAGGTCGGTGAGACCGGGTGCCGTGCGCCGGAAATTCGCATGCACGAACTCCCGGGGCGCACGACACCCGTTTGGCCTCTTGACCTACTTGGCGGAGAACCGCGTCGCGTCGATGCCGGCGTTGATCTTGATGTCGTCGACGATCGCGAAGAGGAAGCGCGTGGGCACGGTCCGGCCCTGGGCGTCCTTCAGGATCGAGTACGCCTCGATGCGCCGGGGGTAGCGGAACTCGCGGCTGGTCTGCGAGAGCTGCGAGTCCCACTCCTTGAGGATGTAGTCCTCGGTGGGGTAGTTCTTCGAGGGGTCGCCCTCGACGCGGACGATGCCCGGCCAGGTCGCGCGGACGCTGTTCTCGCCGGTGCGCTCGTAGGCGAGCCAGAAGACGATGTTCGTCTTGCTCGGGGCCCGGCGGGTGATCTTGATCCAGTTGCCCGCGTAGGTGCCGCTGCCCTTCTTGTAGCCGTCGAAGTGGAACGTGACGCCGGGGCCCTTGAGCGCCTGGAGCGTGAGGAAGCTCGCGAGGTCGCTGATGCGGTCGCGGTCGTCCTTGAGCTGCTTGATCGTCTTCTGGCCCTCGGGCGTGAACGCGAGCGAGTCGACGCGTCCCTGGGGCGTTCGGATCCAGCCCTCTTCACCCTTCAGGATCTTCGTGGTGGTCCCGCCGTTCGTCGAGAGCTCCTGACGGAACATGCCCGGCGCCTTGTACCAGAGGCGCATCAGCCCCTCCTGGCGGGAGGTGTCGAGCTCGATCTTGGCGTCGAGCTTCGCGTAGAAGTCGTTGACCTGCGGCATCGCGGCGCGGCCTCGGGCGACGTAGCGGATCGCGTCGTCGAAGAACCTCGCGCCCCAGGCGAGGGCCGGGTCCTGCTTTGCGGGCGGAGCGGCGGGAGCGGTGCCGCCGGGGCCTCCCTGGGCAAGGAGCGGGGCGGGCGCGGCGAAGGCGAGGATGCCGAGCAGGAGGAACGACGCCACGAGGGCGGTGCGGATCTGGGGCATGGGACGGCTGACGGTCATGTGGTCCTCACGGAGGGGCGTGGCAACCTCTCGGGTACGCCCCGCATCGGTGGTTCATCGGTGGTTCGGATCGGTCGGATCGAGGCCCAAGTTGGACGTACGGGCGGCGGGATGGGATCCTCCTCGTCGCCCGTGCCTTTTGGACGCCAAGTCCATCAGCATACCCGTCGGGAGAGGTCGTGGCGCAGGTGGCAGGTCCGATCGTGCCGGTCACGCGGGAGGTGGCTCCCGGGGTCCGGCTGCATCTCCTGTCGACGGACCGGTTCACCACCGCCCTCTGCCGCGTGGTCCTGCACCGGGACCTGGGCGCCGAGGCGACCGCGACGTCCCTCCTGGCCCTGGTGCTCCAGTCCGCGACCGGACGCCATCCGACCCGCCGGGCCCTGGCCCACGCCCTGGCGGACCTGTACGGGGCCTCGCTCCAGGTCACCGTGTCGAAGGCGGGCGCCCGGCAGCTGCTGATCTCGACCCTGGAGTGGCCGACGCTCGGGGTGCCTGACGGCCGGCGCCGCGGCGGTGGCCGGCTGGCGCGCGGCCTGGCGCTGCTCGGAGAGGTGCTCGCCCGTCCGAAACGGCAGGCCGGTCGCGGCTCGGGGCCCCTGGACGCCGACCTGGTCCGGACGGAGCAGGTGAATCTCCTTCGAATGTTGTGCTCCCTCGCCGACGACAAGCCGCGTCGCGCCTGGGTCCGGTGCGTCGAAGAGGCCTGCCGGGGCGAGCCGTTCGCGCTGGAGGCGCTCGGGCGGGCGAAGGCGGTGGGCGCCGCGACGCCGGCCGTGCTCGCCGAGCTGCACGCCCGCCTGCTCGCCACGGCGCCCGTGGACGTATTCCTCGTGGCGGACGTGGGCATCCGGGAGGCCGTCGCCGTGGTGAGGAAACACCTTCTGTGGCCCGGTCGCGCGCAGCTTTCCGTCCGGCCTCCGGTTGCCTCGGCGGCGCGTCCGGCGCGCGCGAGACCCCGGCGCGTGGTCGAGGAGGACGACGTCCAGCAGGGCCAGCTGGTCTTCGCCTGGCGGTCTCCGGTCCGGGCGGACGCGGCGCTCCTGCCCGCCGCCGCCGTGCTGGCCGGCGTGTTCGGGGGTGGCACCTACTCACGGCTCTTCCAGGTCGTCCGCGAGAAGCACGCACTCTGCTACCACGCCGACGCCCAGTGGATCGCGGCCCAGGGCCTGCTGCTGGCCCAGGTCGGTGTCGAGCCCGCGGACGAGCCGCGCACGCGGCGCCTGGTCCAGGGGCTGGCCCGGGAGGTCGCGTCCGGGCGGCTGGATCCGGTGGCCCTCGATGCGTACCGGGCGGGCGTGCGGGCGCAGGTGGCCACGCTCGGCGACGACCGTGCGGCCTGGCTCGCCTGGCTGCAGGGGAGGACGACGCTGGGGCTGGATCCCGACCCGGTCCGCTGGGCCGACGCCGTGGACCGGGTCACCCCGGCCCGCGTCCGCCGGGTCGGCCGCAACCTGCGCCTCGAGGTGTCCTACGCCCTCCTGCCCCGCGGGTCCGTCCGGAGAGGGCCGTGACACGGCCTCGCCTGATCCGGGACCGCGAGCCGCTCGCTCGCAGGGACGTCTTCCGGGCGCGGTCTCGCCACGGCATGGAGATCCTCGTCGCCCCGATGCCGGGCTTCGCCCGGACGTGCGCGATCCTGGCGTCGCACTTCGGGTCGGTGGACACGCGTCTTCCGGACGGCCGCACCCTGCCGGCCGGCACCGCGCACTTCCTCGAGCACGAGATGTTCCAGAAGGCGGACGGCGACGTCTTCACCGTCTACGACGCCCGGGGTGCCGCGGGCAACGCCTACACGACCTGGTCGAACACGGCGTACGTGTTCACGTGCTCGAGCGACTGGGAACGCAACCTCGAGACCCTGCTCGGGGCCGTGAGCCGGCTCGAGATCGACCAGGACGACGTTCTCAGGGAGCGGCGCATCATCGGCCAGGAGATCGCCATGTACGACGACGATCCCTCCTGGCGGGGCTACCTGCACCTGCTGCAGGCGCTCTACGTCGACCATCCGGTCCGGCAGGACATCGCCGGCACGGCGTCCTCGATCGAGGGGATCGACCTGGATCTCCTGCGCGGCGTCCACGCGACGTGGTACGCGCCTCGAAACCTCGTCCTGGCAGTCGCCGGGCGCGTGCTGCCCGACCGCGTGCTGGCGGTGGCCGACGCCTGCGTCCACCCGGGCGTGCGGGGCGCCCGCTACCGGCGTGTGCCGGCGCGCGAACCGCGCGGAGTTCGGCGCCGCGAGGTCCGCGCGGTCCTGCCCATCTCCCGGCCGACCGTCTGGCTGGGTCTCAAGGACGTCCCGCCCCGACCGGGCCGGGCGCTCGTCGAACGGCAGGTCCTGACGGGGCTGGTCCTGGAGACGCTGTTCGACGACGGCGGCCGGATCCAGTCCGCGCTCTACGACGAGGGGGTGATCGACGACTCCTTCCACGCCACGTACGAGGCCGAGGGGGGTGTGGCGCACGCCGTGGTCTCCGCCGAGGTCGACGACGTGGACGCATTTCGGCGCCGCCTGACCCGGCACCTCCGTGACGCCGTGACCGCAGGGATCACGGAGGCCGAGGTCGAGCGCGCCAGGAGAAGGGCGCTCGGAGGCAGGTTGCGGATGCTGAACGGCCCGGAGCCGTTCGCCCGGTGGCTGGTGGCGGGCGCGCTGGAACGGGTGGGGCTGGACGCTGCGGTCGCGGCGCTAGGGCGGGCGAGTGCGCGTCGAGTGACCCGCCGCCTCCGTGAGCTCGCCGCGCGACCGCGGGCCTGGGCGATCATGGAAGCCCCCGCCACGGCGTTGACAGGGGCACACCAGGTCGGGCCTCCGCCAACCGGATCTCCTCGGTAGAATCCGCGCCATGTCGATCGTCGCGCGAGACCGGATCCGCCGCTGCCTGGCGATGATTCCGCTCATCCGCGCGCGGCCCGGGATCCGCGTGCCGGAGCTGGCCTCGATCTTCGGCGTGCGGGAGGAGGAGATCTGGGAGGACATCACCGAGGTGCTGACGCTGTGCGGCGTACCCCCGTACCTGCCGCACAACTACCTGGTGTTCTCGATCCACGGAGACCGGGTCCGGATCAGCTTCGCGGAGCACCTGAGCCGCCCGGTCCACCTCACGCTCCAGGAGGCGCTGGCCATCGACCTTGCGCTCAGGACGGTCTCCGGAGGCAGGCCGCCCGCCTTTGGCGCCGCAGCCCCGCGGCTTCGCGACAAGCTCAGGAAGCTCCTCGGCGGTCCGGACCGGAAGGCCCTGGAAGCGTTCGACCGCGGCGTGGCGGGCACGCCGCCGCCGGACGTGGTGACGGAGACGATCGGCCTCCTGAAGGACGCGATGGCGCGCAACGTGTGCGTGCAGATCGACTACTGGACCGCCAGCCGCGACCGGGTCACGTACGGACGCGTGATCGAACCGTACGCCCTGGTGGACCACAAGGGGAAGTGGTACGTGGTGGCGCGGGACCACACGCGTGGCCGGGAGCTTCCGTTCCGCGTCGATCGGATCCGCGAGGCCGTTCTCCTGCCCGGCACCGAGTACGAGGTTCCCGACGCGTTCACGGCCGAGAAGTACCGCCGCGACGAGCTGTGGAAGGAGGGGCCGGACGACGTCGAGGTGCAGGTGGCCTTCAGCGCTCGGGTGGCGGCGCGCATGCGCGAAGGCGTGGTGCGCCGCCGTCTCAAGGAGCTGGCGGACGGCAGCATCGTGCGTACCTATCGCATCCAGCGCGGTCGCCCGCGTTGGCTCTACACGCAGGTCGCGAGACTGGGGGGGGACGCCGAGATCCTCGGTCCGCCGGACGTGCGCCGCGGCATGGCCACGTTCCTCGATTCGATCCTCGGCGCGCTGGGAGCGGGCCCCGACGCGGGGGGCCCCGACGCGGGGGACCCCGACGTGGGGGACCCCGACGTGGGGGACCCCG
>JAUXCH010000211.1 GCA_030618975.1 Planctomycetia bacterium | reverse complement strand
GTCCCACTACCTGGGCGACGTGTTCGACCGCACCGGCGGGATCCTGCACCAGGCGGAGGACGAGATCGCGGCCGTGGGCGTCGCGATCGGCGCGTCCTACGCGGGCAAGGTCGCCTTCACGGTCACCTCGGGGCCCGGCCTGGCGCTCAAGACCGAGTTCATCGCCCTCGCCATCATGACGGAGATGCCGCTCGTCGTCGTCGACGTCCAGCGGGGCGGGCCGAGCACCGGTCTTCCCACGAAGGTGGAGCAGGCCGACCTGCTCGCGGCGATGTTCGGACAGCCCGGCGACGCGCCCAAGGTGGTCATCGCGCCGGCCACCATCGAGGAGTGTTTCCACGTGATGGTCACCGCGCGGCGGATCGCCGAGACGTTCCGTTGCGTGGTCGTCGTCCTCACGGACGCCAACCTCGCCACCGGCGTCACACCCTTCCCGCGGCCGCGGCTCGACCCCCGCTGGCAGGCCCGGCCGCCGGATCTCTCCCCCGTGCCCGAGGGCACGAAACCCTACGACTGGGATCCGAGGCTCGGGCTCAGTCGCCGCGTGATCCCCGGACAGCCCGGCGGCATGTACACCCTGACGGGTCTCTGCCACGACGAGAACAGCAAGGTCACCTACGCCCCGGACGTCAACCAGCGGAGCTGCGAGGCGCGCAGCCGCAAGCTGGCGGTCCTCCAGGACACGCTGCAGCCGCCGAAGGTGGTCGGCGAGTCCTCCGGCGACCTGCTGGTCGTCGGGTGGGGGAGCACCAAGGGCGCCATCGAGGAGGCCGCGGCCCGCGCCCGCGAGGAGGGGCTCGCCGTCTCCTCGCTGCATCTCACCTTTCTCTCGCCGCTCGAGCCGGGCATCAAGGAGATCTGCAGCCGCTTCCAGAAGGTGATGACGGTCGAGATCAACTTCAGCGATCCGAAGGACGCACCGTTCATCAACGAGGAAAACCGGCGTCGCGGCCAGCTCGCGTTCCTGCTCCGCGGACAGCTCCTCGTCGACGCGGACTGTTGGAGTCGCGTCCCGGGCGAGCCTCTCCGGCCCGGCCGGATCCTCGAGGCGATCCACGATCGCCTGGACGTACGGCGCCTGGAACCGGGGCGCCTCGATTCGACCCCCGTCGCCAAGGCCAACCTCGAGAAGGCCAACCCCGAGAAGGGCGGTGCCCAGTGAGTTTCTCCTGCAGCACGCTGATGTCCTGCGGCGTCGAGGACGACCGCACGTTCGACTACGACACCTACGAAGGCGCCCAGGCCCGCTGGTGCCCCGGGTGCGGCGACCACGCCATCCTCGGTGCGGTCCTGCGCCTGTTCGCGAGCGAGCAGCTCGTGCCCGAGAACACCGTGATCGTGTCCGGGATCGGGTGCTCGAGCCGCTTCCCGCACTACGTGAGCACCTACGGGTTCCACGGGATCCACGGCCGCGCGCTGCCCGTCTCCACGGGCATAAAGCTCGCTCGTCCCGACCTGGACGTCTTCGCCGTCATGGGCGACGGCGACTGCTGCTCGATCGGGGCCGGGCACTGGATCCACGCCATTCGTTACAACGTCGACATGGTCGCGATCCTGTTCGACAACAACATCTACGGCCTCACCAAGAACCAGACGTCGCCCACGACGACGCAGGGCCACCGCAGCAACACGCAGCCCCGGGGTACGTACCTGCCGGCGCTCAATCCCCTGACCACGACGCTGGGCGTGACGAACGCCTCGTTCGTGGCGCAGACCGCCGACTGGGTGCCGGGGCACCTCGCCGCCACCCTCGAGGCGGCGTACCGGCACAAGGGATTCTCCTTCGTCCGCATCCTCCAGCGCTGCCCGATCTGGATGCCGAAACTGTTCCTCGACGCCGCGCAGGACCCGGCCCAGACCGAGATCCTCGTCCACGACCGGGGCATCCGCGACGAGGACGTCGAAGCCGTCTACAAGACCCAGGTCCGCCACGACCCGCGCGACCTGGACGCGGCCCGCCATCTCGCGGAGGACGCCTCGAAGGTCCGCCTCGGCCTCTTCTTCTGCGACCCGAGCCGGCCGCGGTACGACGAGACCCGGCACCTCCCGGTGCACACCGCGGAAGAGAGGATCGAGATCCTCGAATCGGAGTTCGATCGCAATGCCGTCTGAAGAACCGATCTTCGAGGCCCTCCACCGGCCCCTCGACGCCTTCCGCTCCGCGCTGGCCTCCACCATCGAGTCGCTTCGCGCGTCCCTCGACGAGGAGACCGACGCCGGCGAAGGAACGCAGGCGCTCGGCGCCGACCTCGGTTCGTTCGCCGCGGGCCGCATCGACCCGAGCCGGTTCGAGGCCCTCACGGCGCGCGAGACGGTGGTGGTCGAGCCGGCCACCAAGGACCGGGTGCGCCAGGCCTTCGAGGTGCTCACGCACCTGGCCGCGCGCAGGAACGGTCTCTTCCGCGTGATCGTCGAGCCCGGCGCCGGCCTTGTGCCGACCGTGACCGGGGCCCTCGCCGAGATCGGCCGGGCCTTCGGCGCCGCGCGCGTCGTCGACCTGTCCCGGACCGGCCGGTACCGCGAGGAGGACCACGCCGGTTGGCTCCAGGCCTACCCCTTCGCGCGGTGGAACGCGGCGGAGCGCGCCATCGCCCCCGTGCTCGTCGTGCACGTGAACGGCGAGGACCTCCACGCCGAAGGGCTCGCGGACGTCCTCGACGGAGCGTCGAAGCTCGTGCTCGTCGTCCGCGGCGACGCACCGCCCGCGCCCCTCGCCCGCCTCGTCACGCCGGGCGTGTTCGTCCTCCAGACACACGACGAGAAGGACCTCGCTCGATTCGCCGACTGGCAGGGCTGCGGCATCGCGGCGCTCGTCGACGGCGACGCGGCGACCTTCGTCCACGATCCGGACGCCGGCGAGACCGCGCGCGAGCGCCTGACGATCTCCTCGCTGCCGAAGGAGCCGCCGGCCCGGCCGCTCGGCGACTGGAGCGCGTGGCAGCTCGAAGAGGGCCTGAAGCACCTCGAGACGCTCGCCTCCTGCTCGGGCGCCGGCCTCGCGGGATCCGACGGCGAGGCGCCGTCGGATCCCGTCGACAAGCTCGCGGCCTGGCTGCTCACGCAAGCCGATCTCTCGAACCTCGACTAGAGGGGACCTCGTGAACCCGTCCGACATCCTCGCTGCGGTGCTCGTCCTCGGCGGCGTGGGCCTGACGTTCGGGGGGCTCATCGCGCTCGCGAACAAGAGGCTGAAGGTGTGGGAAGACCCGCGCATCGACGGGGCGGTCGACCTCTTGCCCGGCACCAACTGCGGAGCCTGCGGCTACGCGGGGTGCCGCGCCTTCGCGGAGGGGCTCATCCAGGGCGAGGCGCAGCCCGCCGGCTGCACCAACATGGGCGAGGACGGCATCCAGGACGTCGCGGCCTTTCTCGGCGTCGAGGCCGGCGCTGCGGTGAAGCGCGTCGCGCGGCTCCTCTGCGCGGGCGGCTCGAACGTGGCGCTGCAGCGCGGCGACTACCACGGTCGCCGGACCTGCGCCGCCGCGGCCGCCGTGGCCGGGGGCGGGAAGGCCTGCACGTGGGGTTGCCTCGGCCTGGACGACTGCGCCGACGCCTGCACGTTCGACGCCATCACGATGGACGCGCACGGCCTCCCCGTCGTGGCGCCCGCCTTGTGCACCGCGTGCGGCGACTGCGTGGATGCCTGCCCGAAGGACCTCTTCACGATCATGCCGCTCGACCAGCACCTGATCGTGCAGTGCAAGAGCATGCTCGAGGGCGACCCGGCCGAGGACCTCTGCCAGGTCGCGTGCACGGCATGCGGCCGCTGCGTCGACGACGCGAAGCCCGGCGTGATCGCCATCCTCGGCGGACTCGCCGTGGTCGACTACTCGAAGAACGACAAGACAGGACCCGAAGCGATCCAGCGCTGCCCGACGGGCGCGATCCAGTGGATCGAATACGCGCAGTTCGCGCCCGCGCGCGAACCTGCGGGGAGTCTCTCCTCATGACGTCCGGCAAGAATGAATCCAGTGTCAACAAGAGCAGCGTGAAGTACCCGGGCAAGCGCACCGCGACGGACGGCAGTGGCGCCGTCGTCACGATGGAGACGGCCGGTAGCGACGCTGCGGGCGCCTACCCCATCACGCCGTCCACGCAGATGGGCGAGGGGTACGCCGTGGCCGTCGCCGCGGGCAAGAAGAACGTCCAAGGGCGTGAGCTCATCTTCTTCGAGCCCGAGGGCGAGCACGCGGCGGCGGCCGTCACCGCCGGCATGAGCCTGACCGGACTGCGCGCGAGCAACTTCTCCAGCGGCCAGGGCATCGCGTACATGCACGAGTCGCTTTACGCGGCGGTCGGCAAGCGGCTGACGTACGTGCTCAACATCGCGTGCCGCGCGATGACGAAGCACGCGCTGAACGTGCACGCCGGCCACGACGACTACCACTGCGTCGACGACACGGGTTTCTTCCAGCTCTTCGCCAAGGACGTCCAGCAGACGGCCGACTTCGACCTGATCACCCGCCGCATCGCCGAGCTGTCCCTGAATCCCGGCATCTGCGCGCAGGACGGCTTCCTCACGAGCCACACCATCGAGACGATGAACATGCCCGAGCGCGAGCTCGTGAAGGAGTACCTGGGCGACCCGGCCGACATCATCGACTCGCCGACGCCGGCCCAGCGCCTCGTGCTCGGCGAGAAGCGCCGGCGCGTGCCCGAGCTCTACGACATGGACTTCCCGGCCATGCTCGGGACGGTCCAGAACCAGGACAGCTACGCCCAGGGCGTCGCCGCGCAGCGGCCTTTCTACTTCGACCACATCCGCGAGCTCACCGACCAGGCCTTCGAGGAGTACGGGGCGCTCACGGGACGGCGCTACGCGCGCGTCATGGGCTACCGCATCGAGGACGCCGACTGGGTCATCGCGGGACAGGGATCGCTCGTCTCCAACGCCGAGGCCGTGGTCGACCACCTGCGCGACACGCGCGGCCTGAAGGTCGGCGTGCTGAACGTCGCCATGTTCCGCCCCTTCCCCGCGGACCTGATCACCCGCATGCTGAAGGGCAAGCGGGCCGTGACGGTGCTCGAGCGCACCGACCAACCCCTCGCGGTCGACGCGCCCCTGCTGCGCGAGCTGCGCGCCGCCATGGCGCAGGGCCTCGAGAACGCGAAGGCGCGGGGCGGGGACCTGCCGCACCCGGATCTCGAGCCCGTCGAGGCCGCCGAGATCCCCGAGTTCTTCTCCGGGTGCTTCGGCCTCGGAAGCCGCGACCTGCAGCCAAACCACATCGTCGCCGCGATCGACAACATGCTCGACGGCGGGAAGAAGCGGCGGCAGTTCTACCTGAACATCGACTTCATCCGGAAGGGCACGCGGCTGCCCAAGCTCCAGATCTGGCAGGAGAAGCTGCTCGAGGCCTACCCGCACCTGGCGGACCTGACGCTCGAGCCGAGCGAGGACCTGGACCTCATGCCCGCGGGCGCGACCTCGCTGAGGATCCACTCCGTGGGCGGTTGGGGCGCCATCACGATGGGCAAGAACGTGGCCCAGACGGCCGCCGACCTGCTCGGGCTCTACATCAAGGCCAACCCGAAGTACGGCTCCGAGAAGAAGGGCCAGCCGACGACGTTCTACGCGACGCTGGCGTCGGAGCCCGTGCGCCTCAACTGCGAGCTGAAGCACGTGAACGTGGTGCTCTCCCCGGACCCGAACGTGTTCCGGCACTCGAATCCGCTGGCCGGCCTGTCCGCGGGCGGCGTGTTCGTGATCCAGAGCAGCCTGTCGGCGCAGGATCTCTGGAACTCGCTGCCCCAGAGCGTCCAGCGCGAGATCCGCGAGAAGCAGATCCAGGTCTACCACCTCGACGCCTTCCAGATCGCGAGCGAGATCGCGACGAACCCCGACCTGCGCTACCGCATGCAGGGCGCGGCGTTCATGGGCGCGTTCTTCCGCGCCGCACCGCTCATGAAGAACCACGGCCTCGACGAGGAGCGCCTCTTCGCGGGCATCGGGGCGCAGGTGAACAAGAAGTTCGGCCACCTCGGCGAGAAGGTCGTCGACGAGAACCTGCTCGTCATCCGGCGCGGGTTCGACGAGGCGCAGCTGCTCGACCTCGAGAACCTCGCGGACGAGGGTGTGGAGGGCGGCCAGGTCCCGGTCATGCCCGCGATCCTGGACGGCACGGGCCAGCAGCAGGGCATCGGCAACACGGGCCGCTTCTGGGAGCAGGTCTGCCACCTCTACAAGACGGGTGAAGACGGCATCGCCGACCCGTTCGCCGCGATCAGCGCGATTCCGGCCGCGACCTCCTCGATCCGCGACATGACGGACATGCGCTTCGAGGTTCCCGAGTTCGTGCCCGCGAAGTGCACCGGCTGCAGCGCCTGCTGGACCCAGTGCCCCGACAGCGCCATCCCCGGCGTGGTGAACACCGTGGAGGAGGTGCTCGAGGCCGCGATCAAGACGGTTTCGAACGGCCAGACCTTCGACCGCCTGCAGCAGATCGTGAAGCACCTCGGCCGCGAAGCGCGCCGCATCATGCGCGGCGCGCCCTTCACGACCTTCGCGGACGTCCTGGAAGTCGCCTACGAGAACGTCGCGAAGAAGGTGGCGACCGATCCCGAGCGCCGACGGGCCCTCGACAAGGAGTTCTTGGTCGTCGCCACCGCGCTGGCGGACTTCCCCCTGGCGAAGACGGCGCCCTTCTTCGACGTGCCGGAGGACGAGGAGAAGGACTCGGGCGGACTGTTGTCCATCACCGTCAACCCCGAGACCTGCAAGGGCTGCAACGTCTGCGTGGACGTCTGCCCGACCGAGGCGCTGCTCACGATCAAGCAGGACGACCAGATCGTCGAGGACATGCGGCGTCGCTGGGAGCTCTGGCGGAACCTGCCGGACACGGACGATCGCTACGTGGACATCGCGAGCATCGACGAGGCGATCGGCATCCTTCCGTCGCTCCTGCTCAAGAAGGACAACTACATGTCCATGGTGGGCGGTGACGGCGCCTGCATGGGCTGTGGCGAGAAGACGGGTATCCACCTCGTCGTCGCCGCGGTCCAGGCGTTGATCCACCCGCGCGTCGAGAAGCTGGTCGCGCACCTCGAGACGATGATGGAGGAACTCGACGTCAAGGCCCGCGGGCTCCTCTCCGCCGACGCCGACCTGGAGGCCCTGAAGGACGGCGGCAACGGCCAGGTCGACCTCCCCGTCGACGACGCGAAGCGTGAACAGGTCGAGCGGATCGTGAAGCTGATCCGCGACCTGAAGGACCTCCACTGGCGGTACACGGAGGGGCCCAGCGGCAAGGGCCGCTCGGCGTTGGGGTTCACGAACTCCACGGGCTGCTCGTCCGTCTGGGCGAGCACGTACCCCTACAACCCGTACCCGTTCCCGTGGGTCAACCATCTCTTCCAGGACGCGCCGTCGATCGCCATCGGCATCTTCGAGGGCCACATGCGGAAGATGGCCGACGGCTTCATCCAGATCCGCCGCGCCGAGCTCGAGCTCGCCGGCGAGTACGACGCCGAGACCCACGAGACCTTCTTCGCGAAGTTCGACTGGGAGCAGTTCACGGACGACGAGTTCCGCCTCTGTCCGCCGATCATCGCCGTCGGCGGCGACGGGGCGATGCTCGACATCGGCTTCCAGAACCTCTCGCGCCTGCTCGCGTCCGACAAGCCCGTGCGGGTGGTCGTGCTCGACACGCAGGTCTACTCGAACACGGGCGGCCAGGCCTCGACCGGCACCTACATGGGGCAGGTCGCCGACATGGCGGCTTTCGGCAAGGCGCAGCAGGGCAAGGAGGAGATGCGCAAGGAGATGTCCCTCC
>JAUXCH010000094.1 GCA_030618975.1 Planctomycetia bacterium | reverse complement strand
CTCTGAGCCTCGCAGGCGCGATCAGAGGCCACAGCGGCGCCTTCGCACGTGCACGGCCACCCGCCAACCGAGCCGGCGGGGCGACCGCAGCAGTAGCGCCGGGCCGCGCCGCTTGGACAGGGCACGGCTCACCCGGTCGTCGACTGCTCTGCGCCCTGCGTGCCGCTAACAGAGCGCTTACTTGCCCTGGGCAGCAGATCGCGGGCTACAGACACCAGGGGAGTCGGGTCGCTCGCCGACTCAGCCTGTTCGAGAAGCTCCGTGGCCGCACGAATCGTGCTGAGCGCGCTCTCCCAGGTCGAGGTTACGGGCAAGGTCGCCGCTGGACAGCCTCGCAAGCCACTGCCCGGCAAGCGCTTACGACTCGAGAGCGCCGGACTGTCAAGCCGGCCGCAGGTCGCGGGTTCGAGTCCCGTCACTCCCGCCACACTTCGTTGCGTCTCCCTGCGCCAACCACCTGCGGGGTTCGGCTCTTGACGCAGGCGGTCCTCCTCGATACCGGCGTCATCGTCGCCCTCCTCGATCGAAGCGAGCAGGCGCACGAGCACTGCATACGTACGCTCTCCGAAGTGACCGCCACGCTCGTGACCTGCGAGGCGGTGATCGCCGAGAGCTGCTACCCGGTGCGGGGGATGAGGGGCGCTTCCGATGCCGTCCTCGAGAACGTCGAGCGCGGCATCTTCGTGGTCCCGTTCGGGCTCGACGCCTCGGCGAAGCCGATTCGCCGCCTGCTGAGAGAGTACGCCGACGTACCCATCGGCCTCGCCGACGCGTGCCTGGTCCATCTCGCGACGGAGCTCGAGACCGGGCGCATCCTCACCCTGGACTCCGGCTTCCTCGTCTATCGCTGGGGACGGAACCGCCCGTTCGAGAACCTCGTCCAGGAAGGCGCTTCCTGATCCGGACGGATCCCCGAATGCAGTCGAGGATGCGGGCACACTTGCCGGAGCAGGTCCGAGGAAATGGGGCTTTCGGGCGGTTGCGCGCTTGACCCTGCCCGCTGCCTGGCCGGGCGGGGTGCACTTGATTGCAGCTCTACGCGGCATCCGGGGCCCACGCCGGCCTGGGCCGCGGCGCCGCCCAATGCACCTCTGCGCGCCCGAGAGGCTGTAGCGGGCTCGCGCATAGACTGGCGGCCATGGTGCGACTGTACGTGGCCTGCGTCCTGACCGCGCTCCTGCTCGGATGCGCGGCCGAATCCCGCGGAACCTCCACGCTCGAGCTCACGCCCGACGAGCAGGCGTGGGTGGACGCGCATCCGAAGATCCGCGTCGGCGCCGAGACGGACTGGCCGCCCTTCGATTTCGTGATCCGGGGCAAGGCGGCTGGCTTCTCGAACGACTACGCCCGGCTGCTCGCAGGCAAGATCGGGATCGAGCTGGAGTACGTCCACGGCCTCACGTGGAACGAGCTACTGGAGAGCACACGCAGGCGCGAGATCGACCTGCTGCCGGCGATCTGGAAGACCGGGGAGCGCGAGTCGTTCCTCGCCTACTCGCGGCCCTATCACCAGAGCCCCACGGTGCTGATCGTGCGCCGCGGCGTCCGGGGCCTGCGCACCCTGGATGACATGCAGGGCCGTCGCCTCGCAGTGGTCAAGGGATACGCCATTGCTTCGCTCCTCCCCGAGAGCCACCCGGAGATCGAGCTCGTGGAGGTCTCGTCGCCCATCGACGCGCTGCTCGCCGTCGAGCAGGGGACTGCCGACGCCTGCACCGAGGAGCTGGCTGTGGTCAACTACGTCTGCCGCACGCAGCTCATCAGGGGGGTGGAAGCGATCGGCCTGGCCGGGAACGAGGGCGTCACGCAGGGCGAGCCGCTGCACCTCGCGGCGCGTGGTGACTGGCCGGAGCTTGCACGGCTGCTCGACAAGGCGATGGACTCCGTCACGTCGGCCGAGTACGCCGAACTCGTCGACCGCTGGCTCGCGGCGCCGGTGGCGGCGGATACCCGTACGGAATGGAGTCTGCTCGCGGTGGCGGGCATCGTCGGCGGCGCGGTGGCGTTGCTGTTGCTGGTCCTCTGGCTGGTGTCGCGCTTCGGCTGGGTCCGGACCCTGCTCGGGCACACGATCCCCCACGGGACGGTCGCCAAGCTCGGCCTGACGGGTGGGTTCCTGACCGTCGTCATCGTGGGCGCGTGGTTCAGCCTCGCCCGGCTCGAGAGCATGGCCCGCGACGACCTCGCCGAGTCGCTTCGGACCGTTGTGGGATCGACGCGGGAGTCGCTGAACGTCTGGTTCTCCGCGGAGAGCAGGCACACGGAGCTGCTGGTGACCGACCCGCAGTTCGCAAAGCTCACCGAGCGCCTGCTTGAGGTGCCGCGGGACCGCACGTCGCTGCTGGCGAGCGAGCCGCTGGCCGACCTGCGTGCGACGCTCAAGAACGACGCCGTGGTCGGGACGTCCAGGGGCTATGCGCTCCTCGCTCCCGACTTCATCCGGATCGCGGCGCGGCGGAACTTCGGCATCGGCGAGCGCGCCGCGATCGCCGACGAGCGCCCCGAGCTGCTGCGCGAAGCGCTCGACGGGGCGACCGTGTTCGTCCCTCCGGTCCGCCCGGGCCCTGGGATGAACATCTTCGTCGCCACGGCGGTCCGCGACGGGGAAGGGGAAGTCGTCGCCATCTTCGTGCTGCTCCTCGACCCCACTGCCGACTTCACGCGGCTCTGCCAGACCGGGAGGATCGGGCGCACCGGCGAGACCTATGCCATCGACCCGGCCGGCCGCATGCTCTCGGCAAGCCGTTTCGAGGAGGATCTCCACGACCTCGGTCTGCTCCGGAGTGACCAGAGCAGCTTGCTGAGTCTCCGTGTCGCCGATCCGGGGGGCGACCTCCATACCGCGTTTCGCCCTTCGGTACCATGCGCTGAGCAGCCGTTGACGCGGAGCGCGGCCGCTGTCGTCGACCGCAGCTCGGGCCACGACGTCTCAGGCTATCGAGACTACCGCGGCAAATCGGTGCTGGGCGCGTGGGAGTGGGACCAGCGCCTCGGCGTGGGGCTCATAACCGAGGTGAACGAAGGGGAAGCCCTGGCCACCTGGCGGGCGAGTCGGACGATCGTGCTGGGCATCCTCGCCATCACGGTGCTGCTGTCGATCTTGCTGACCGGATTCACCATCTGGAGCGGTGAGCGCGCCCGCAGGGCGCTGAAGCAGGCGCGCGACGACTGGGAGCAGGTGGCCGAGGAACGCACGGCTGAGCTGCGCGGGAGCGAGGAGCAACTCCGCAGCATGGTCGGGAACATCCCGGGGGTGGTGTACCGGTGCCTTCCCCGCCACCCCTGGACGATGTTGTCCATCAGCGACGACATCGAGGTGCTGAGCGGGCACCCCGCGAGCGACTTCCTGGGCACGAACCCCAAGCGCAGCTTCGGCGACATCATGCATCCCGACGACATCGCGCCGATCGCGCGCAACACGGCGGAGGCGCTGGCGAACCACGACTCCTACACCAACGAATACCGGGTCTACGACGCCGACGGCGAGCTCCACTGGGTGCTGGCGCGGGGCCGGGCGATCTACGACGAACAGGACGAGCCGGTCTTTCTCGACGGCGCGATCTTCGACGTGACCGAAACCAAGCGCGCGGAGCAGGCCCTGGCCGAGGCCGAAGAGCGCGGTCGGCTACTGCTCGAGTCCGCGGGGGAGGGGATCTTCGGCGTGGACGCCGAGGGGCACGTGACGTTCATCAACCCCGTGGCGGAGGAGATGCTCGGCCTCGAGCGTGGAGCACTGGTCGGACACCGTGTCCACACACGCATTCACCACTCTCACGAGGACGGCACCGACTATCCCGCCGAGCAGTGCCCGATGTACAAGGCGTACGCACACGGCGAACGCGCCGATGTGGACAACGAGGTGCTGTGGCGCGAGGACGGGACCAGCTTCCCGGTCCACTACAAGAGCACGCCCATCGAGCAGGGTGGCTCGCTCGTCGGTGCGGTGATCACCTTCAGCGACATCACGGAGCAGAAGGCTACCGAACAGGGACTCCGCAAGCTCTCCCTGGCGGTCGAGCAGAGTTCGAGCACCATCGTGATCACGGACCGGGACGGAACCATCGAGTACGTCAACCCGATGTTCTGCGAACTCACCGGCTACAGTCGCGAGGAGGCGATTGGCTCCAACCCGCGCGTGTTGAAGTCGGGCGTGCACGATGCGGAGTTCTACGCGGATCTCTGGAAGACGCTCACCTCGGGCCATGCGTGGCACGGCGAGATGTGCAACCGGAAGAAGAACGGCGAACTCTACTGGGAACAGGTATCGATCGCTCCCATCCGCGATGCGGCGAACGACATCACCCACTACGTATCCGTCAAGGACGACATCACCGAGCGCCAAGCTGCCGAGGAGGAGATCCGGCGGGTCAACTTCCTCTCCGACATGGCGCTGGAGCTGACCGGCTCGGGCTACTGGTTGGTCGACTACTCCGATCCCGACTACTACTTCCCCTCCGAACGCGCCGTCGAGATCCTCGGCGAGTTGGAGAAGGAGGATGGCCGCTACCACCTGCAGGATGAGTGGTTCGCGCGGCTCGTGGAGGCGAGCCCGGAGATCGCGGAGCAGACGCGGCAGCACTACGAGGGCGCCATCGAGGGTCGCTACGAGGCGTACGAGGCTATCTACCCCTATCGGCGCCCGCGCGACGGCGAGGTCGTCTGGATCCACGCGCACGGATCGCTGGTCCGCGGACCCGACGGCAAGGCGGAACGGATGTACGGCGTCTACCAGGACGTGACCGGGCGCAAGAAGGCCGAGGAGCAACTGGTCGAGGCGCGCCAGGCGGCCGAGGAAGCCAACCGCACCAAGGGCGAGTTCCTCGCCAACATGAGCCACGAGATCCGCACGCCGATGAACGCGGTCATCGGGATGACACATCTCGCGTTGCAGACCGAGCTGACGCCCAAGCAGCGCGACTACCTCTTCAAGATCGAGACCGCCTCGTACACCCTGCTGGGGGTGATCAACGACATCCTCGACTTCTCCAAGATCGAGGCGGGCAAGCTGGACCTGGAGACCATCGACTTCAGCCTCGATGAGGTGCTCGAAAACGTTTCCACCCTGGTCAACGCCAAGGCCGGGGAGAAAGGTCTCGAGCTCCTATTGAGCGTCGACCAGAGAGTGCCGCACGCGCTTCGCGGCGATCCGCTGCGGCTCGGCCAGATCCTGACCAACCTCGCCAGCAACGCGGTCAAGTTCACCGAGCAGGGTGAGATCGTGATCTCCGTGCACGTCGCCGGGCGGAGCGGCCAGGAGGTCCGCCTCGCGTTCTCCGTGCGCGACACCGGCATCGGCATGAGCGAGGACCAGTGCAGGAACCTCTTCCAGGCGTTCACCCAGGCCGACACCACGACCACCCGCCGGTACGGGGGTACCGGACTCGGCCTCACCATCTCGCAGCGGCTCGCGCACATGATGGACGGACGGATCGAAGTCGAAAGCGAGAAAGGCAAAGGCAGCACCTTCACCTTCACCGGACGGTTCGGAGTCGGGAAGACCGCCGAGAAACGGCAGATCCTGCCCCACCCCGACCTGCGCGGCATGCACGTGCTGGTCGTGGACGACAACCCGACCGCGCGCGACATCCTGACCGCCATGCTGGAGGACATGTCCTTCCGCACCGCCGGCGCGCCCTCCGGACCGGAGGCGTTGGCGGAACTCCAGAACGCCTCCGGCCACGACCCGTTCCAACTGGTGTTGATGGACTGGAAGATGCCAGGCATGGACGGATTCGAGGCCAGCGTCCGGATCCGCGAAGAGCACGAGCGCTATCGCAATCCGCGCATCATCATGGTCACCGCCTACGGCCGCGAGGAGGTGATGCACCGCGCCAAGGTGGAGGATCTCGACGGCTTCCTGATCAAGCCGGTAACGCAATCCATGCTGCTCGATTCGGTCATGCAGGCCTTCGGCCAGGAAACGGAACCGGTCGAGCCGACGGCGCGCCGGCGCCACGCGGCAACGGCTGATTTGGGACGCATCCGGGGAGCGCGAATCCTGCTGGCCGAAGACAACGAAATCAACCAGCAGGTTGCGACGGAGCTGCTCGAGCAGGCGGGGCTGGTCGTGGAAGTGGTCAACAACGGGCGCGAGGCGCTCGAGGCCGCCACGGCAGACGGCGCGCGGATGGACCTGGTGCTGATGGACATCCAGATGCCGCAGATGGATGGGCTCGAGGCCACGCGCCGCATCCGGAAGGCCGGCATCGACAAGCTGCCCGTCATCGCCATGACCGCGCACGCCATGGCCGGCGACCGCGAGAGAAGCCTCGCGGCGGGAATGAACGACCACGTCACCAAACCGATCGATCCCGTCCAGCTCTTCGATACGCTGGTGCGTTGGATCGCTCCCGGCGAGCGTGCCCAGGTGCCGCAGCGGCAGGCACAAGCCACCCGCGATCTGCCGCTGGAGGACCTGAGCGGAATCGCGGTCGAGTCGGGGCTGGCCCGGGTTGGCGGCAACCGCCAGCTGTACGTGAAGTTGCTGCTCAAGTTCGGCAAGGGGTACAGGGATGCGGTTCAGGAGATCCGGAGTCTGACGGCCCATGAGGATCTGGAGGGCGCCACGCGACTCGCCCACTCGGTCAAGGGCGTGGCCGCCAACCTCGGCGCGGAGGCGCTCTCCCGCGCAGCCGCCAGCCTGGAGACCGTCTTCCGCTCGGGCGAGATCCAGCTGCCCGACGAACTCCTGCAGGAGTTCGCGAGCCGGCTCGAGGAAGCGGTCGGCGCGATCTCCACGCTCGAAGCCCCGGAGGACGACGCCGGTCCGCAGGGCCCCGTGGATGCGGCCGCAGTCCAGCCGCTGCTCGTCGAGTTGGCCCGGCTGTTGGAGACCGATCTCTCGGAGGCGTTGGATCGCGTGGAGGTGCTGAAGGGGCTACTCGCCAACACGGAGGTGGGCGAGGCCTTCAAGCGCCTCGCTGAGCACGTGGACGACTTCGATACCGACCAGGCGATGGAGAGCCTCCGGGAGATCGCCGGGATGCTGTCGATCCCGCTACCCGAGGAGTCGTGATGACGGACGTCGAGGAACGCCAGAAGGTCCTGATCGTCGACGACCAGGCCGAGAACGTGCAGATGCTGATGCAGGCGCTGAAGGCGGACCACGCGGTGATCGCCGCCCGCAACGGTGAGAAGGCGCTGCAGCTCGCGCTGCGCGAACCGCAGCCGGACCTGATCCTGCTCGACGTGATGATGCCGGAGATGGACGGTTACGAGGTCTGCGCGCGGCTCAAGGCGGACGAGGCGACCCGGGAGATCCCGGTCATCTTCATCACGGCGCTCAGCGAGGCCGCCGACGAGGCCAAGGGCCTCGACCTGGGCGCCGTCGACTACATCACAAAGCCCTTCAACCCCGATCTGGTGCGCGCGCGCGTCCGCAACCACCTCGAACTCAAGCGCAGCCGCGACTTCGTGCGGCGCGTCTTCGGGCAGTTCGTGAGCGCGGAGGTGCGCGACAAGATCATCGCCGAGAAGAACCGGTTGGTCGGTGAGCGCAAGCAGGTGGCGGTGCTCTTCGCGGACATCCGAAACTTCACCACGTTCAGCGAGAAGAGCGAGCCCGAGAAGATCGTGCACCAGCTCAACGAGTACTTCGAGCAGATGGTGCAGTGCATCACCGCCAAGGGCGGCACCGTGGACAAGTTCATCGGCGACGCGGTGATGGCGGTCTTCGGCGGGCTCGTCGATCTCGAGAACGCGTGCGACAGCGCCTTGCAGGCTGCCCTGGCGATGCGCTCCTCGCTGCGCGAGCTCAACGCCGCGTGGGGCGCCGAAGGGATCCACGTGTTCGACAACGGCATCGGCCTCCACTTCGGCCCGGTGCTGCAGGGCACCATCGGCAGCTCCGCGCGCAAGGAGTTCACCATCATCGGCGACACGGTGAACCTCTCGGCGCGGTTGGAGTCGCTCACCAAGGAGTACGAGCAGAGCATTCTCTGTTCGGCCGACTTCGCCGGGCGGCTGTCCCCGGAGTTTCGCGAGCGGCTGGTCGAATTGGGCAGGGTGCGGATCCGCGGGCGCGAGACGGAACTCGGCCTGCTGGGCTGCTAGGGCTGCCTGGACCGGCCCCGCGATCCTCGGCGCTCGCCCCGCGGTGGCCAGATCTTCGCGAGTCGCACGCTGTAGGTCCTACCGGTGCCAAGCAGCACGACATCCGGCATGTGCCCGGCGACTTCTCGTCCCACATGCCCCCGGTCCACCACCCCCTAACCCCGTCCGGCCCCCTCCAAGGGGTGCCGGACGGGTCGGGAAGGCCAAACCGACGTAGGGATGGACCGGCGATCGCGTGTGCGGACGAGGGACCGTCACCCGGCAAGTCTGCCCGAGCCGGAGCACGCGAGGCCAGGGCAGGCCGAACGAAAGCGTATCGCCTGCGATACCTTGGGGTGGATCCTCAGGCCGCTTCAGACCCCGTTTGGAGGACTCACCCTCTATTTACAGGCCTCCCAGGGGCGGCGACCGGTCGCCGTTTTTCGTGCTGTTCACGATACGCAACCGGCTCGCCCAGGCACGTGGGAGAGGAGAGCCCGGGAAGCGGCGTGGATGACGTGCCCGCCCCTCGGTAGGGAACGACCCCACCCCTCTTCCCCCGTACCCTGCGGCCCCTTTGCATGGAGAGATAGCAGCCGTGAAGACTTTCATCGTGTTCCTGCTCGGCATCCTGGTCGGCGTCGTGGGTGTGGGGCTCTTCGTCTACTCGAGCGCCTCGGGCCTGATGGTGAAGGAGCAGCCCAGCCCCTACACCGTCGAGGAGACCGTCGCCCGCATCACGAAGGTCGCCGAGGCCGACGGCTGGAAGGTCCTTGGCATCCGAAAGCTCCACGAATCCGTCAAGAAGGGCACCGGCGAAGACGTGCTTCCCGTCCACCTCGTCGATCTCTGCCAGCCCCACCACGCGAAGAAGATGCTCGAAGGCGACGACACGCGCGTCGTCTCCGTCTTCATGCCCTGCACGATCTCGGTCTACGAGAAGAGCGACGGCAAGACCTACGTGTGCTCCACGAACGCGGAACTACTCGGCGGGCTCTTCGGCGGCACGGTTGCCGAGGTCATGGGCGGCGAGGTCGCGGAGGCGCAGGCGAAGTTCCTCGAGGCGGTCGCCAAGGCGGACTGATCCCCTCGTCTCCCCCTCCCCCCGAGCGGGGCTCCTCCGCGGCCTACAATCTCCGGCCTCGAGGGGGATCCCCGTGACGAAGATCTACGACACCATCCTGGAAGCCATCGGGAACACCCCGCTGGTCCGCCTGCACACCGTCGGACGCGACACGGGCTGCGAGCTCCTCGCGAAGTGCGAGTACTTGAACGCCGGCGGCTCGGTGAAGGACCGCATCGGCCGCCGCATGGTCGAGGAGGCGCAGCGAGCAGGGCGCATCCAGCCCGGCGACACCCTCATCGAGCCCACGAGCGGCAACACCGGCATCGGCATGGCCTTGGCCGCCGCGGTGTACGGCTACCGCATGATCGTGACCATGCCCGAGAAGATGAGCCGTGAGAAGCAGGTCGTGATGGAGGCGCTCGGCGCCGAGATCGTCCGGACACCGACCGAGGCCGCCTGGGACGCGCCCGAGAGCCACATCGGCGTCGCGAAACAGCTGGCGGAGGTCCTCCCGCGCGCCCACATCCTCGATCAGTACAGCAACGAGGACAATCCTCTCGCCCACTATCACGGAACCGGCGAAGAGATCCTGCAGCAGACGGACGGCCGGCTCGACATCCTCGTGCTCAGTGCCGGCACCGGCGGCACGCTGACCGGTGCGGCGCGTCGCGTGAAGGAGGCCGTGCCCGACGTGAAGATCGTCGGGGTGGATCCGGTCGGGTCGATCCTGGCCGGCCCCGCTGCCATCGGCACCTACAAGGTCGAAGGCGTCGGCTACGACTTCATCCCGGACGTCCTCGACCGCGATCTCGTCGACGAGTGGGTGAAGACCGAGGACCGCGAGAGCTTCCTCATGGCCCGGCGTCTCATCCGCCACGAAGGTCTGCTCGTCGGCGGAAGCTCCGGCTCCGCCGTCTGGGCCGCCGTCGAGATCGCGAAGAAGTACGGCCCCGACAAGCGCATCGTCACCCTCCTGCCGGACTCGGTCCGCAACTACCTCACGAAGTTCCTCGACGACCAGTGGATGCGCGAGAACGGGTTCGTCGAGACCCGGTGGGAGACCGCCACCCTCGGCGACCTGCTGCGCGTACGGTCCCCCCGCGAGCTGGTGTCCGTTCAGAGCTCCGACAGCGTCGGCGACACCGTGCACCTCATGAAGGACCACGGTGTGAGCCAGGTCCCCGTCATCGACGACGAGCGCCTCGTGGGCATCGTGACCGAGTCGGATCTCCTCTCGAAGCTGGCCACGGGCAGCGCCACCTCCTCGAGCGCGGCCGCCGAAGTCATGTTCCGAGACGTTCGCACGGTCCACGTACACGACGATGCGGGCGTGCTCCGCGAGCTCTTCGCGAAGCACTACGCCGCCGTCGTCCTGGACGACGAAGAGCGCGTGGCCGGCGTCCTCACCGAGATCGACCTCGTCGAGTACCTCACGCGCTCCGCCGCCGAGGCGCGCGCCTGAGCCCCCAGGCCTGTTCACGGGGCTGGCTGGACACGGTTGCCCCGGCCACATGCCTGGACGTACGATTCCTGCGTGTGTGTGGGGAGAACCGACCATGCCGAAGATCACGATCCTGCTCGCGGCGCTCTTGTCCTGCGGGCTCGCTCTGCCCTCGG
>JAUXCH010000628.1 GCA_030618975.1 Planctomycetia bacterium | reverse complement strand
GCTTGGCCTCCGACTTCACCTGGAACTCGCCCGCAGCCCCTACCCGGCCGCGCGGCAGACGGAAGCGTCCGATGACCTGGACGGGGGGGGCACCGTCGATGCCGACCGAGACCCCCTCGACACCCAGTCCTTCCGGGACCTCGACGCGCCCCTTGACCCAACCGCTCGACCTCAGATCGAGGCGCCCCTCGGTCGCACCGGCCCCGGCCACGACGTCGAACGCCTCGCTGGCGATGCCGGAGAAGTCGTCGACCACCCGGTACCGTCCCGTCCTCAGCAGCTCGAACCGCAGGACGCCGCTCTCGTCCGCACGTCTCCCCTGCGAGAAGTCGTGCCGGTTGGCGGCAGCGGTACCGCTCCACTTCCGCTCCTCGGTCAGCCAGGACTGCAGCACGACCTTGTGTCGCCCGTCCTCGGGGAGGTCGACGTGCACGACGAGTTGGCCCGCGGGCTCGAGCTTCACGCGGGCTTCGAGCACCTCGTCCGGCCCCCCCGCCGTCACCTCCGCGGGCTCGGGGAGGTAGCCCTTGCTGAAGACCCAGACCTTCGTCGTCTCGCCCACCGCGCGGGGACGCCACGGGAGCGTCACGGTACCCTCCTCGGCGTTCGACTCGAGCGGTTGTACGGGGTGGCCGCCGAGCAACGCCTTCCAAGTCCCGGGCGGCAGGCCGGGCCGCCCGTCGACCTCGACCGCCATGCGGATCCGCCGCTCGACCAGGACCACGACCTCGAGGTCGCCGTCCCCCTCTGCCAGGTTCACGCTCCCGGCCGGAAGACCGCCGTGGACGTGGGCCTCGACCTCGTGGACCGCAACGTCGACGAGGGACATCGGGCCGCCGTAGAGGCGCTCCAGGCGCGCGACCCCCTCGGCGTCGGTCGCCACGGACGCCCGCACGGGGTTGCCTCCCTGGTCGCGGGCGGTGACCCACCAGCCCTCGATCGGCGGTCCTCCCTCGCGCCGGACGCGCACCGTGATCGTTCGCTGGGGGTAGAAGGTGATCGGCCGGCCGACGTCCTCCTCGGCTGAAGCCGCGAACCGCGCGATGGCCCCGTCCGGCGCCACCGCGTAGCCCGACGCGCCTTCCGCGCCCCAGCCCGCGACGACGAGGGAGCCGTTCTCGACGATCCCCTCCGGCGGCACCCACGCACGGCCGGTGTTCGTCCACGGCTCGATCTCCGTGCGCGTGCCGTTGGCGGGAAGGGCATAGGCGCCGACCTCGATGGGCCAGCGGACGGTGCGCGGGGCCGCCAGCGGAATCGTGACCTCGTCGGTTCCGGGCTGCACCCACGCCCGGCCCGGGCCGACGCTGCGGTTTTTCAGCGCGGGCGGCGGATACCCGTCCGCCGTGGCGCTCAAGGTGAGTTGCTCGGTGCCGCCCAGCCCCGCGAGCAGGACCACGCCCTCCTCGTTCGTGGTGACGCTCTCCGGATGCGAGACGAGGTGGCCTGTCGTGACGTAGCCGGAACGACGGATCCGCTCCCGGATCAGGACCACCGCGCCGGCGATGCCCTGCTCCGTGTCCTGGTCGACCACCCGGATCTCCAGGCTGTGGGCGAGGGGCAGGCGCAACTCCACGGGTTCCTGCGCCTCGCGCGGGAGCTTCACGACCGTCGACGCGCGCCCGCAACCGGAAGCCGCCGCGACGACGTACACCACGCCCTCGCCGAGCCCCGTCACGCGAGCGCGGCCGGCGTCGTCCGTCCTCAGAGCCTGCAGCGGCTCCCTGCGTCCGAGCGTCACGATCCAGAGATCGGCAGGCGGCGCGCCGGCCCCCTCGGACGACACGAGGACGTCGAACGCACAGGTCTCGTCCGCGGGCGGAAGCGGAGCGCGCTCGGTCGGCGCCGAGGCCTCGTCCTCCCGGGGACGCGCGGCGTCGGGCTCGGCCGCTCCCCGCAGCTCCGCGGGCGCGACGCCGCGCTCAACGACCTGCTCGTCCACGCGAGTCGTCGTCGCCGACTCCGGCTCGTCGCCTGCGCGGAGAAACCAGAAGACGGCCACCGCCACCGCGAGCAGGAGTGCGAGAAGCCCCCACATCCGCATGCCGTACCCCCGCAGGTGGACGCCCCGAGGCACGATCACCGGGGCCGCCACGGTGGAACAGTGTACGGTCCCCGGACGTGGCGATTGCAGCAGGCGGGCGGCCGAAGCCAGGGACCGTGTCCGTACGGTCCACCACGCCGGGTCAGGGCGCGCAGCGCGCGCGGATGACCTTCCATCCGGCCCGCCCAGCACACGCTTCTCGGAGGATCTCCGAAACCCGCTGCGTGTCCACCGCCTCCATCGGAAACTGCACGTCCCGCGCGTACTCGTCCGCCTCTGCAATCCGCGCCTTCGGTCCGCGCGCCCGCGCCACGATCCGGGAGTACGCCTCACAGGCATACGCAAACGTCTCGCGCTCCTTGAAAGCGACCTCAACCAGCCACTCCCGTCGACGGCCCCCGGGCAACCCGAGCAGACGCCGCTTGCCATCGTGGAGCATGTGGGCCGCCTCGTGAACGACGAAGTCGTCGAAGAGCCCCGATGCGGTGAAGAGCTCGGTCGATACGTAGGCGACCGAGTTCGCCGACAACCCGAGGCAGGCCCGCGCCGTGGGCCCCAGGAGCGGGGCCCCCACGCTACACAGGAAGAGGTTGGCGACACTCCAGGCCGTGTCGGGCCACGAAATCTCCCGGATGAGCTCGTAGATGTTGTCACGCTGGACGATCACCACCGACCGCTCGAGGTGCTCGAGGACGATCGACTGCTCGGCTTGCGGAAAGAGACCACGGACCATTGGCGCGAGTCGAGCGCACACGTCATCCGAAGACCGGGGCTCCGCGCGCCCCCCTCTGCGACGGGCCGAGCGGCGCCGCACCTCTGCGGCCAGGGCGGTCGCGAGGTCCTCTCGACCGAGGTGTGCCCGGGACAGCACATCGCCCGGCCAGGCCGCGTACAGCACATCGCTCTCCCCCGTTCGGACGTACCGATCGCTCTCGCCGAGGGCCTCGGCTCGCCACTTGATCTCCCGCACCAGCAACCACGACTTCTCCGTGTCGGGCAGGCTCCCCCGGCCGCCCCCGCGCAGCGCCGCGCGCAACGCCTTCGCGGGGACCTGGGCCACGATCCACTCGTCGTACAGGCCGTGCACGGCGAACCGGCGAGGCCCCGTCCCGTCAAGCGACCAGAGGCACTCGTAGACCGGGGGCCCGTCCTCCGCGGGCAGATCGAGGACGAGGACGACACCGCGGGTTCCTCGCGCGTAGGCCAGGGCGGCGTAGGGACAGTCCGTGAAGTTCTGCCCGTCCGGGAACTCAGCGTGGTCCCCCGCGCGGTGCCGGACCGGTTGTCCTCGGTAGAGTCGCACACGGGTTTCCCGAGACATCTCCTACTCCCGGAACAGCTCTGCGAGAAGCCCGGCGATGGCCAAGGCTGCCGGCGTCACCGGGATGATCTGGACCAGGTCATTGCCGTGTGCCCTGGCGCGGTTCAACCCCTCCGCCTCGCCTTCCGCCTCCTCCGGGATCTCCGTCAGGCGCCGCCTCCAATGCTCGACCCGGACCAGGTCCCCACGGGCGATCGGGTCTTGCAGCCGGCGGTATGCGGCCTGGGCGGCCGGCGGTGGTGGCACTCGGCCTCGTTCCCACGCCGAGACGCTCGTCCGCGACACCCCGAAGGCCAGGGCCCACTGCTCCTGGCTGAGCCGGTAGTGCGACCTC
>JAUXCH010000471.1 GCA_030618975.1 Planctomycetia bacterium | reverse complement strand
GGACGGGAGCCGACCGCGGCTAGCGCGGACCGGTCTGCGTGGTGGGGGCGCGGTTCAGTCGGCGCTGGAGCTCGTCGACGTCGCTGCCCCGCGTCCGCCAGCGCGCCTCGAACCAGTCGGCCCTGCGGCCCCTGCCCTTGGGGGGCGGGAGACAGGGGACCTGCGAGGGCGTGGGACCCATGTCGGCGCCCCAGATATTGCACCACGTGTACCCGAAGTCCCACACCCACTCCGGGCAGCGGCAGCAGTCCGGATCCTTCTTCGACGGGCAGCCACATCCCCTCTCGTAGTGGATCGTGAACGCGGTCGCGGAGCGCGCGAGGAGGCCGAACTTGCCGGCCTTGTCGCGGTTCATCAGCCGGACGCGCGCCTCCACGCCGTACGTCGGCCCACTCGTGGGCCACGGGAACGCCTTGTAGGGAATCTTCAGCTTCGCGCGGAAGAGCCGGCCGTTCGATTTCACGGGGACGAACCGGGTGTAGACGCTGAGGTGGCCCAGAGCATCCACGTAGGGCTGCGTGGCGGCGCGGAGGGGCCGGCCGTTGCCGCTCTCGAAGAACGTGACCGTGGCGCCGACGTACTTGCCGGCCTGCCCGACCACCGCGAAGCGCATGTCGAGCTCGAGCGCCAGCCAGTTGCCGAACCACGGTGCGTTGTGGCTCTTGCGGACCTCGATGACCGTGCTCTCGGTCGGCATCACGAACGGCGTGGGGGCCTCCAGCGCCTTCCCGTCGGCCTCACCGCCGGCACCGCCGTCCGTGCCCGGCTCGGTCGCCGGCTTCGGCTGGTAGTACGTCGACGGTCGGCCGGGCACGACCTGCGGCTCCTCGGTCTTCGTCGCCGCGGGCGCCGTCTCCTGCGGGGGGCCGCCCCGCTTCTCGCTCCCTCCCCCGTTCTCGTCCTCCGCCGCGGCGGGTGGTGCGAGGAGCAGGACCAGGAGCAGGAGGGCAACGAAGGGGTAGAGGAGTCGGCACATGGGCTAGTTCCTCGCTGAGTAGACCACGATGATGGCCATCAGTACATGGACTAGGACGACACAGGAGACGGCGACCCACTCGAGAATCGTGCCGATCGCGGCCCGGCCGGGGTCCCCGCCCAGACGGCGCTTGGTGCGCTCGAGGACGGGATACCACCAGAGCAGGAAGAACCAGGAGGCCAGGCTCAGGAGGGCCACCGTGCCGGCCATCCCGAACGTCAGCTTCCCGGCCAGGAGCAGGGCGATGAGCCCTCCGTACCCCATGAAAGCCGCCACGGCACAGGTCTTGAGGACCCAGGAGGTCTTCATCCGGCGGAGGCCCATCTCGGCGAACGGTCGTCCTCGACCGGCCACGGGAGCCGGCTCGGGCTCGGAGGCGGCCGGGTCGTGGGGGGCGTCGGACACGGGTCTCCCGTCGGCGGGCACCTGGGCGGGGAGGGGACCCCGCCCGGGGTGGACCGCCGATCCGTAAGCGCATTCGAAGGTTAGGCCAGGAACTCCCGGACGGCCTTCGTCAGCATCGGGAGCACCTCGTGGACGTCCCCGACGATGCCGTAGTCCGCCACCTTGAAGATCGGCGCTTCCTCGTCCTTGTTGACCGCCACGATCACCTTGCTCGAGCTCATGCCCGCCAGGTGCTGGATGGCGCCGCTGATGCCGGCCGCGACGTACAGCTTCGGCGACACCACCTTGCCGGTCTGTCCGACCTGCTCGGCGTGGGGGCGCCAGCCGGCGTCCACGACCGCGCGCGAGGCCCCCTGGGCCGCGCCCAGGGCCTCTGCCAGGTCCGTCACGATCGTCCAGCTCTCGGCCGATCCGATCCCGCGGCCCCCGGACACGACCGCGTCCGCCTCGGTCAGGTCCACCGTCTTCTCGCCGGAGGCCTGCACCTCGACCAGCCGGATGCGCGCCTCGGGCGGCGCGACGTCGAGCGTCTCGACGGCAGCGTCCCCGGGGCGCTCCTCGACCGGTGTCGTGTTCGGCCTGAGGCTCACCGCGGTGGCGCCCCCGGTCACGATCTCGGCGATGGCCTTGCCGGAGAGGCGGGGCTTGGTCACGACCAGGCCGTCGCCGTCGAGGGCGACGCCCGTGGCGTCGGAGACGAGCGCGATCCCCAACCGGGCCGCCGCGTAGGGGCCGAGCTCCTTGCCGACCGTCGACGCGGCCAGCAGGATCGCACGCGGGTCCACGGCCTTCGCCGCGGCCTCGAGGGCCGCCGCGTGGGACTCCAGCAGGTACGGCGCGAACGCGTCGCCCGCGGCGTGCAGCACCTTGTCGACGCCGTGGAGGCCCAGGAGCGCCTTGCCGTCGTCGTCCAGCGTGCCGGTGACGAGCGCGACGAGCGTTCCGCCCGAGGCGTTCGCCAGCGCGCGTCCGGCGGTCGCGATCTCGGCGGCCGACTTCTTGAAGCCGGACTCGCCGCCCCGCGCCTTCTCGATGTAGAGCAGGATGTCGGAAGTCATCAGAGCACCTTCTTGTCGTTGCGCAGTGCGGTCAGCAGCACCTGCATGCCTTCCGGCGTCGGCTCGATGAACGTCACCTCGGAGCGCGCCGGAGGCAGCGACAGGGAGCGCACCTGGCTCAGGGACTCCAGGGCCGGCGCCTCGAGGCTCTCGAGCGGCTTCTTCTTCGCGGCCATGATCCCCTTGAGACCGGGATACCGCGGGTCGGCGAGGTTCTTCTGCGCGGTGAGGACGCAGGGCGTGGAGACCTCGAGGATCTCGGTCTCGCCCTCGATCTCGCGGCTCACCTTGATCGTGTCGCCTGCGGCTTCGACCGTGCTGACCTGGGTCACGCACGGGAGGCCGAGCAGCGCCGCGAGCATGGAGCCCACCGCGGCGTCGTCGACGTCCGTGGCCTGGCGGCCGCACAGGACGAGGTCGAAGGACCGGCCCTCGAGCGCGCCCTGGAGCGTCTTGGCGGTCGCCAGCGCATCGGACGGCGCGGAGGCGGTCGTTACGTGAACCGCCGCGTCCGCGCCCATCGCGAGGGCGGTCCTCAGCTCCTTCGTGGCCTCGGCGGGACCCATGGTCACGACCGTGACGGTGCCAGCGCCCGAGGCCTCCTTGAGTTGCAGCGCCTTCTCGACCGCGATCTCGTCGTAGGGCGCCATGATGAACTGCACGCCGGACGGATCGAGGGACGCGCCGTCGCCGGCGATCTTCACCCTCGCTTCCGTGTCCGGGACGCGCTTGATGCAGACGATGATGTCCAAGCGGCACGCTCCCTGCCGTGGTGGGGGGGCGGGACGGCGGTCGTTTGCCGCCTCGGCCGGCCCTCCCCCGGGCAGCAGGGAGTGTACGGGCCCGGCTCCGAGCCCCTGAGCCCTGGTGGGACCGACACGCGCCCTGGTGGGACCGACACGCGCCCTGGTGGGACCGACGGGGGGCCCCCCGCTACCGCCCGGCGGCCCCCTCCGAGTCGAGCTCGATGTAGAAGCTCTCCCCCAGGTAGGTCTTGCGCACCACCTCGTCGCGCACGAGGGCTGCCGGCGTGCCCTGGGCGAGGATCTTTCCGAACGCGATGATGTAGGAGCGGTCGGTCATCGAGAGGGCCTCGCGGACGTTGTGGTCCGTGACCAGGATGGCCAGCCCCTTGTCCGCCCGGAGCCGCCGCAGGATGCCCTGGATCTCCTGCACGGTGATCGGGTCGACGCCCGCGAAGGGCTCGTCGAGGAGCAGGAGGTGCGGGTCGTGCGTAAGGGACCTGGCGATCTCCAGGCGCCGCCGCTCGCCGCCCGACAGCACCTCCGCGCGGCTCCTTCGGACCCGCGTGAGATCGAGGTCGTCGAGGAGGGCCTCCATGCGGGCCTTCCTCGCCGCGCGCTTCAAGGGGATCGTCTCGAGGATCGCCAGCAGGTTGTCCTCGACCGACATGCGGCGGAAGACGCTCGGCTCCTGGGGCAGGTACGCGATGCCCCGCCGGGCGCGCTTGTAGATGGGGAGGCGGGTGATGTCCTGGTCCCTGAGGAGGACGTGGCCGGCGTCGGGCCGCACCATGCCCAGGACCATGCGAAAGGACGTGGTCTTCCCCGCGCCGTTCGGGCCCAGCAGGCCGACGATCTCCCCCGGGTCCACGCGAAACGAGACCCGGTCCACCACCACGCGGTGGCGGTAGGACTTCAGAAGCTGACGCGCCTCGAGAAGCGCCATGCGAGAGATCCTAGTGGATGAACCCCGCACGTCCGGGGAAGTGGGGGAAGATCGGCCAGAAGATCAGGAACGCGCGTCCGACGACCAGGTCCCGGGCGACGAAGGGCTGGGCCTTGTGCGGCGGCCGGTGGTCGATGTCGTCCCGGAGCCAGCGGCGCTCGATGCCCTCCCGGTCGATCACGTGGACGTAGCCGTCGTCGCCCGTCTGCGGCCTGTTGTCGCTGCCGTTGGCCTCGTACCAGATCTCGGTGCCGTTCTCGAGGACCACGCCGGCGAGCTTCCACGCCCGGCTGTCGCTGGAGCTGTCCGTGTTGTCGCCCAGCATGAAGTAGTGCCCCTCGGGCACGTGGACGCCCTCTCCGTCTCGCGCGAGCTCGTACATCTCCTTCGCGCGGTAGTAGACGTCGCGCTCGATGCGGACTTTGCCCACGACCAGCGCGCCGCCCTCGGCGGTGAGCCTCAGCTCCTGCTCGAAGTCGCCGACGTCCGGGATGTCGTCGATGGACCGATCCTCGTCCACCTGGGCGATCTCGTCGCCGTCGACGTGGACGTAGACCTGGCCGTCGACGGACTCG